>CAJORB010000085.1:0-16600 GCA_905236565.1 uncultured Treponema sp.
ATGTGGTGGCGGAATCTGGACATCTGCATGTGAAGCAGCAGCAAAAGTGAACGCAAAGGTAATCGGTGTTGACGTAGACCAGAGCAAGCTTATCGACAAATACGGCGAAGGAATGTGTGTAACATCTGCAATGAAAGGACTTGCAGCAACAGTTAACGCTTGTCTTAAGTCAGTTCAGGATGGAAAATTTACAGCTGAATATGGTGCAAAGATTTCTTCACTTGGTCTTGTATCTGCAACAAATCCGGAATTAAACTTTGTTGCACTTCCTACAGATTCATGGTCAATGAAAAACTTTACTGTTGATCAGTACAATGCACTTGTAAAAGATGTATTCGAAGGAAAAGTTGCAGTTTCTAATGACATTGGTGCAATGCCAAAAGTTTCTGTAAAAGTAAACGAATATCCAAACATTAAATAATATTTACAGAAAATGCGAAGGGCGCCAGAGATGGCGCCTTTTTTTGTTTAAAAACAATTCTTTTCGTTATATAATAAAACCATGGAAGATTACATTATTGAAATGCTTCACATCACCAAGAAGTTTCCCGGAATCATTGCGAATGATGACGTTACGATTCAGCTTAAAAAGGGAGAAATTCATGCGCTTCTGGGTGAAAACGGAGCGGGTAAATCGACATTGATGAGTGTCCTTTTCGGGCTTTATCAGTGCGAAAAAGGTGAGATCAGGAAAAACGGAAAGGTTGTAAAAATCAATAACCCTAATGATGCGACGGCACTTCACATCGGAATGGTGCATCAGCATTTTAAGCTTGTCGAAGTTTTTACAGTTCTTGATAATATTATTCTCGGAACTGAACCGGTCAAAAAAGGTTTTATAAATCGAAAGGATGCACGTGCAAAGATTCTCGAACTTAGTAAGCGTTATGGTCTTGCAGTTGATCCTGATGCTTTGATTTCTGACATAACTGTCGGTATGCAGCAGCGTGTAGAAATTTTAAAGATGCTTTACCGCGACAATGAGATTCTAATTTTTGATGAACCGACTGCTGTTTTAACTCCGCAGGAAATTACTGAGCTTTTGCAGATTATGAAAAATCTTGCATCAGAAGGTAAGTCGATTCTTTTTATCACGCACAAGTTAAATGAAATCATGGCAGTGTGTGACCGCTGTTCTGTTTTGCGAAAAGGTAAATACATCGGAACTGTTAATGTTAAGGACACTACTAAAGAAGAACTTAGCCGCATGATGGTCGGACGTGACATTGATTTTAATGTTGCAAAAAAAGACAGCACTCCTGGTGATGTTGTTCTTAAAGTTGAACATATGAATGTCGCAAGTCATGTTCATTCTAAACTTGCCGTTAAAGATGTGAGTATGTCTGTTCATGCAGGCGAAATCGTAAGCATTGCCGGAATCGATGGTAACGGTCAGTCAGAGTTTATACGGGGTCTTACAGGACTTGATAAACTTGAGCCATGCGAAGATGAAAATCTTGAAACAAAAATTTTTTTTGATGGAATAGATGTTACGAAAAAATCAATCCGTGAAAGATCTTCTTTAGGTATGAGTCATATTCCAGAAGACAGACATAAGCATGGTCTTATCCTTGATTATTCTCTTGAAAAAAATATGGTACTCCAGAGATACTGGCAGGATAAATTTCAAAAGCATGGTTTTATAAAAAACGAAAGTGTTTCGCAGTATGCTGATGAGCTTATCGGTCAGTATGATGTTCGTTCGGGGCAGGGCGGTAAAACAATTGTGCGTGCTATGTCTGGTGGAAATCAGCAGAAGGCAATCATTGCGCGCGAGATTGACAGAAAGCATAAGCTTCTTATTGCTGTTCAGCCTACACGCGGACTTGATGTCGGTGCAATTGAATATATTCACCGGCAGATTATAAACGACCGTGACAACGGCGCTGCTGTTTTACTTGTATCATACGAGCTTGATGAAGTAATGCAGCTTAGTGACAGAATCCTTGTAATGTATGAAGGTCAGATTACCGGTGAACTTGATCCTAAAAAAACAAATGTTCAGGAGCTCGGATTATATATGGCAGGTGCAAAGCATGAAAAAGTTCTTTAAGTCAATTTTAAAATCTTCTGGTTTTAGTTCTGTAGCTGCTGCAGTTATCTGTGCGCTCTTTGGAATTTTAATCGGTTATATTATTCTTCTTGCAATCAGCGCGCCTAATGCAACGCAGGCAATTTCTACTATATTAAAAAACTTTATGTACTACAAAAAACCTGTAATTAAACTGCAGTATTTTGGAAGTACATTGGTAAAATCTGTTCCGTTGATTTTATGCGGGCTGTCGGTTCTCTTTGCATATAAGGCCGGGCTTTTTAATATCGGTGTTGGCGGTCAGTACTGTCTTGGAATCGGAATTTCTTTATGGTGTGCTCTTTCGCTTCATCTTCCGTGGTGGCTGTGTATCATTGCTGCTTCTGTGGGAGCTGCTTTGTGGGGCGCGCTTGTCGGAGTTTTTAAGGCGTTCTTTAACGTTAACGAAGTAATCGCGTGCATCATGTTAAATTGGATTGCGCTTTATATCGTAAATGTCGGAATGGCTCAGGAAACTCTCATGAATCTTTCTAAGTCAGAAACTTATTCGATAAGAAGTCTTTCTCCCGGCTCCCTCATTCCGTCTCTTGGACTTGATAAGCTTTTTCATAATCAGTACGTGACGATTGCGATTGTAATTGCAATTCTTGTTGCGGTTCTCATTCACATCGTGCTTGAAAAAACAACTTTCGGTTATGAGCTAAAGGCAACTGGTTTAAATAAAGATGCTGCAAAGTATGCCGGAATGAAAGAAAAAGTTAATACGATTCTAACGATGACGATTGCAGGTGCAATTGCAGGCTTTGCCGCAGCATGTTATTTTCTTACTGATATTCAGCCTTGGAAAACATCAGCTTCTGTTCCTGCGATGGGCTTTAACGGAATTGCGGTTGCGTTTCTCGGCGGCTTAAATCCAATCGGAACAATTTTTGCCGGATATTTTATCGAGCATATTACACTCGGCGGAAGTTTAATCAATACAGAATTCTTTACTCCGCAGATTGCAGATTTAATTTCATCTGTAATTATTTATGCGTGTGCATTCGTTCTGTTTATAAAAGAAATTTTTGCGCGGATTAAAAATAAAAAACAGGAGGACAAATAAATGCTTTTGATTCAGTATACTTTAATTTATGCTTCTGTTTTGAGCCTTGTTGCTTTAGGCGGAATGTACTCAGAACGCAGCGGTGTCATAAATATCGGACTTGAGGGAATAATGGTAATGGGTGCGTGCGGTGGTGCGTTTACGATGAACTTTCTTCCAGTCGGAACAAATCCGCTTGCAGTAATTCTTCTTACGATATTTTTTAGCGTTGCAGCCGGAATGATTTTTTCTCTGCTTCTTGCATTCGCAGCAATCAATTTTAAAGCAGATCAGACTCTTGTCGGAACTGCAATGAACATGCTTGCAACAGCTTTTGCAACTGTTCTTGTAAAAACTTTAAACACAAAAATCTCGGGCGGTGCAAATTTTTCTGCAGTGCTTGAGTATATTCAGAATAGAAAATGCTTTTTGTTTAAAGCGTTCGGAATGGAATTAAATGTTTACATGATTATCGCGCTTGTTCTTCTTCTTGCTGCAGTCGTGATTTTATATCAGACTCCGTTTGGAATGCATCTTATGGCATGCGGTGAACATCCACAGGCTGCAGACAGCGTCGGAATAAATGTTTACAGGATGCGTTACATCGGAGTTTTAATTTCTGGTGCACTTGGTGGACTTGGAGGAATCATTTATATTTCTGCAGGAAATTCGCAGTGGGATTTTGGATACGGTGTTGCAGGCGCAGGATTCTTAGCTCTTGCAGTTATGATTTTTGGTCAGTGGAAGCCGCTTTTGATTGCACTTTCTGCAATACTGTTCGGATTTTTCAGAGCGATTGCGGATGCATATATCGGATTTGATTTTCTTACGAATCTTGTTCCGGGTGAAATTTATAAAATGCTTCCGTATATAATTTCGCTTGTCGTACTTGCCTTTACTTCGAAAAAGTCAAAGGCTCCGAAAGCAGAAGGCGTTCCGTACGACAAGGGATCGCGGTAGAAAAGTTTAAACGACGAGTGCAGTTTCAAGTGCGAGCTGCATCATCTGTGTAAACGCAGTCTGGCGTTGTTCTGCAGTTGTTTCTTCGTGCTTTACGAGTGAATCGCTGATAGTAAGAATGCAGGCTGCGTTTTTCTTTAAAGCCCTTGCGTTTGCAAAAAGTGCGAAGGATTCCATTTCTACACAGTCGCAGTCGTTTGATTCGATTCCGCTTTTATAATCAGAAGATTCTTCGTGATAAAAAATATCTGATGAGTGTACACGACCTGAATAAATTTTAATGCCGAGTTTACCTGCGGTTTCTTTTATTGCGTCGGTTAACTTTTTTGACGGCTGCAGAATCGACTCTGTTGAACCGTCGAGGGTTTTTGCAAAAGTAGATTCGCTGTAAGCATCGTCTGCAACAAACACGTCAAAGATATTCAAGTCTTCTTTGTATGAGCCTGCTGAACCGATTCGAATGATGTTTTCTACTCCGTAGAATTTATAAAGTTCGTAAGAATAAATTCCTATCTAAGTCGGTCCCATTCCGGATGCCATGACAGAAACTTTTTTGCCCTTGTACGTTCCGGTAAAGCCAAGCATGTTTCTTACTGTGTTAAAGCATACAGGGTTTTCGAGAAAATTTTCTGCGATGAATTTTGCGCGGAGCGGGTCGCCCGGCATTAAAACTGTTTTTGCGATGTCGCCCTCTTTTGCGGCGTTGTGTGGTGTAGGCATGTCAAATCTCCTTTGTTACTATTATAACCCGATTTATTCTGATATAATAGCAAAATGTTGAAAATTCTTTTTATTTGTCATGGAAATATCTGCCGGTCGCCGATGGCAGAATTTGTTTTTAAGGATATGGTAAAAAAAGCCGGACGCGAAAATGATTTTTTTATTGAATCGGCTGCAACGAGTACAGAAGAAATCGGGAATCCGATGCACTACGGAACAAGAACAAAGCTGCGTCAGATGAATATTCCGTTTACAGATCACAGGGCGCGTCAGATTACGATAGATGATTACAATGATTACGATTTATTAATCTGTATGGACAGAAATAATCTTCGTAATATGAAAAGAATTCTCGGCGAAGACACAGATAACAAAATGCACTTTCTTTTAGAATACGCTGGATTAAACCGCGACATTGCAGACCCATGGTACACCGACAATTTTGACGAAACTTATGACGATGTTGTTACAGGCTGCACTGCGCTTTTAAAAAAGTTTTAAAATTACCTTATGCTGTTTATCCACTGTCTTTCAAGCAGATTATACTGTGAGGCAAATTTGTCAGTATTGTTGCTTAAAGAGTTTCTTCCGTATGGTGTAGTCCAGATAAAATAATAACTGTCTTTGTCTGCATCAAGCGGAATAATAAAAGCAAGGTGATTTGTTTTTGGATTAAAATTATAATCCTTTCCTTCTTCGGCAATCTTTCCGTTTATAAAAATAGCAGGTTTTGTTTTTGAGTAAATTCCGTTTGCAAGAATAAACTCTGCAGGAAAAAGCGGAACACCGACTATATGAAATATGTAATCATCGGCGCGGCCAGAAACCACTGTCGAAGGAATTTTAAGTTCCGAAGTAGCTGTATTATATTTGCAGTCTTCTGCAGGAATTTCCTGCTTTTTTGAATTATAAATATTTGTTGCAGTTACAGAATTTATTTTTGAAAAAACTATCGTTGTATAAAGTTTTGAATCTGCATTAACCTTTGTATTTATAAAAGTTGTTTCCTCTTTAACTTCTTCAACCGGTTCTGCTTCGGTTGTTTCGCAGGAAGTAAATGTTGCAACAAGTGCTAATGCTGATATAAATATGAATGTCGAAAAAATATTTTTTTTCATAATTTGACTCTCTAAATTGTTGAATTACACATATAATCGTGTTAACATTATTTTATCACAGATTTGAAAAATCGGGGAGTCTGGTTATGAAAAAAAGTTTTGTCATTATATTTTGTTTTCTTTTTGTATTTTCATTCAGTTTTGCACAGACAAAAATTACTGTCCGCGATAAATATTTTACGGCAGAAAATTTAAATCTTAGAAGTGCGCCATCGACACAGGCTAAAAAAATCGTAACGGTTCCAAAACATACTGCCGTCTATGTAATTGCAGAAGGTCCGGAAGAAAAAATTGACGGTAAAACGGCTAAGTGGAAAAAGGTTGTCTGCGACCAGTTTACAAGTGGTCAGAAATATAAAGCCGGACAGACAGGCTGGATGTTTTCTGAATATCTTTCGGACAACGATGTATTTACAGATGAAGAAATAGAAAAAATTCTTATTGAATGTCATTCTTTTGACAACAGAAGTTCGACGACGGAAATTCGCGGCTTTGGATTTAGCGATTATGAGGGTGAAAAAACAATTTTTGCATTTAGAGATTCACTTGAAATGCCGGGCTGCCATGAAGCTGTTTCCTCGGTCTATCATGTAAAAGATGGGAAAATATTTTTGGATAAACCGTTTTGCGGTGTAGAGGGCGACAGCTGGAAGTGGGCCGATGATTATTTTACCAATGAGGATGGAAGCCAGAGATATCTTGTGCTGTTAAGGGAACATAGTACAGAAGGTGAATACTGTCTTGGGCTCTCGTGTGATGATTTTTATTCTGAATTAAAGTCAGAGCCTGTTGAGGGTGCTTTGATTTATGAAAATGGAATTTTATTCAGTCTGGAGAAGGGTGTTCTTGTTTTACCTTGTGACTGTTTTTTTTATAAGAATCCCTCTTTTAATTCTTACAGATTAAGTTTTCCTGATTTTTATGATTTTAATAATGATGAGCGGTCAGTACTTGTTTATAACCTTGACAGGGCGTTTAAAGGCTGGAAAGTTTCGTATTCAAAATATATTGTAAATTCAGAAGCTCATGATGGAATAAAGGGCAGATGGTATTTAGTGGATGTTTGCAGAACAGAATCTAACGATGTGTGGATTTTTGTTCCGGATGGGTGTGACCTGGATGCAGAATCTGTTGAATTAACCGTTCAGTTTTTTCTTGATGCGCAGAAAAAGGGAAGCCTTAAATGCAGGGTTCTTTCAAAAAAAGATATTGAACATATTTCGGACACTCATCATCACATGAATCCATGGATTAATTCGTGTCTGGATACGTTCCCGGATCCAAAAAAATAACCCCGCGCGGTGGCGGGGCATGAATGCGTGACTGCGGCTCGTAAATTTATTTTTTTAACAGTGCCGCAAACGGATTGTATGTATCTCCGTCATCATTCTGTGACGACATATATTTTGCAGTTGTTTTATCCTGTTCAAGCGAAGTTGTCGTAGTAAGAGAAATTCGTTTTGCAGATGCGTCAACAGATTTTACGATGACAGACATTTTATCACCGGCATTAAATTTCTTTTTAAGATTTGTGTTAGCGTCTACGTTAAGTTCTGAAATGTGAACAAGACCGTCGATTCCTTCTTCGAGTGTAACAAAAACACCAAAGTCTGCAACGCGTGCAATTGTTCCGTCAACTTTTTTGCCTTCGCTGTAACGTTCTGTAACTGTATCCCATGGATCTTCTTCGAGAGCTTTTGTAGAAATGCTTATGCGTTCTCTGTTCCAGTCTGTTGCAATAATTTTTGCTTTAATTTCCTGACCAGCAGAAAGTTTGTCGGCCACTTTATTTACACGACCACGGCTGATTTCTGAAATAGGTAAGAATGCCTGAACGCCACCGATATCAACGACTGCACCTTTGTCTTTAAGCTCAATAACTTTTCCGTCAACGATATCACCTTCTTTGTATTTTGCTTCAAGCTTTTTAAGGTTGTCTGCATATTCAAGTTCACCTACGGCGCGGTTAGAGACGATTAAATTCTTTCCGCCCTCTTTGTATTCCTGAATTTTAAAAGTCATCACGCGTCCGATGTAGTAGGAAGGTTCTTCTTTCTGTTTGTAACCCATCTGAGAGAAAGGACAGAATGCGCGTGTGCTTCCGATTTTTACTTCGAAACCGCCTTTGATTTCTTTTTCTACTTTTCCTTCAACTGGAAGTCCAGACTCAAAAGCTTTTTCGAGCATGTCAGAGTCTGCGTTCTGCCCTGCGATGCGTGTTGTAAAATGTGGAACGCCGTCTTTTGTGTTTATGTAAAATGCTTTTATTCTGTCGCCTTCTTTTACGTTTACGTTTCCGTTATCGTCTGCAAGCTCTGCTTTGTCGAGAATGCCTTCTGTTTTTTGATTAAGATCTAAAAAAATTGTGTCGTTCGAAATCTGAACGATTGTAGTTTCGATTTCCTGTCCCGGTTCAAAAAAGTTCATTGGATTACCTCATTTTTTATTTTTATATGCTGAATATACCACAAAACCATCATCTTCTCAATGGACGGGAAAAATTGATATCTGTATATAAAAAATGAAACTGGCTCTGGATAATATTTGACGAGACAACCCCGGCTCGATTTTTCGTTCCGGGGTTTTTTTGTTCTAAGTGTTTACTGATTTATATTTATGGTTATCTGTTTTTGCAGCTCAAGTACCTGTTCGAGTGGAAGGCCAATGCAACGTGCAATTTTTTCGGGAGAGTCGCCCTCTTTTAGTAATCCTGTGGCAGCCTCGACGGCTTTCTGCTGGGCGCCCTGTTTCTGACCTTCGCGAAAGCGTTCGGTTCCGTACATTTCCATTGTCATATACTGCCTCCTGTACTCTGCGTTCTGCCGGGCAACCATTACCTGGTCATTAAGGTTTCTGGTAAACTCATCACAGGGAATGTTGGTCATAATGAACTTAAAGAAGTTCATTAAATCCTCGTTTCCGAAAGTTTCCCATTCAGCGATATTATAAAACAATTTTTCTGTTTCGTCATCTTCGAGAGTTCCGTCTTCTACACATTTTGTTCTGTAAGTATAAAGCGGAAGTTCTTTTTTAAACGGGTCTTCAAGACAGAGAAAGATAATGTAGTTTTTCTTTAATTCAGAATAGAGCATTCCGGGTTTAAGGAATGATACGTCAATGCAGCTTGAGTAATAGCGTGCACGTTTAAGAAGGTCTCCGGTATCTGCTGTCTGCATTTCAAGGTCGAAGTTCCTGCCATCTCCTTTCTTCGATGAGCTCTTCTTCTGTTTTTATATGATTTTCGTACATGTCATACCTCCTGAAAAATAAATTTGGTTTCAAAAGGTATCATAAAAATTTTTTGAATAAATTCACTCAAAAATAAAAAAAATTTTAAAAACCGTGCACAATATATACACGTAATCTAAAAATCTTGCGGCGGGTCGACGGGTGTGTTAGAATAAAAAAGTATGGAAGATATTCAGAAGAAAGGACAACTTGAACAGGCGTTATATACTGTAGAAGAACTCCTCGGTGAACTTAACAATGCAGAGAGTAATTTAAAGAGTGCGCGCAACTGGGGAATCTTTGATATGGTTGGTGGCGGGCTTATAACTGATTTGATAAAGCACTCAAAAATCGGTCATGCGAAAGATTCGATGAACCGCGTAAATTATCTTATGGATAAACTGCGTTCAGAAATAAATGAAATTAAGACTGCAGATTATACGATGAATGTCGGAACCTTTGCTACGGTTGCTGATTTTCTTTTTGATGGCGTGCTTGTTGATGTCTATATGTTTTCTAAAATCATGCAGAGCCTTGATGAGGTAAGAAATCTTAGAAACAGAATAAACTCTCTGCGTGATGAACTTCTTCGCCAGATACGAGGGTAAGCTATGAATCAGTTGTGGGTTTTTGAAACTGATGTATTTTGTGTTATTGTGCTCGGAATAATTCTGTACAGCCTTTTTAAAAATTATGACAGACAGACAAGACAGCGTTATTTTATAAGATCTGTCGTTATGGGTTTTGTTGCTTTTATTGCAGAAGCGTGCTGGTCTGTGCTTAACGGGAAAATCTTTCCTTTTTCTCAGATTTTAAATTATCTTTTTAACACGATATATTTCTGTTCATCGACAATCATGGGTTATTACTGGCTCTGCTATGTTGAGCTTTCTATGAATTCAAGTCTGATAAAAAACAAAACAGTCAGATTTGTTTCTAAAATTCCGGTTTTAATAATTTTTGCTCTTGTTGCTGTTTCTTATTTTAACGGATTTTTATTTTATATAGATGATTTAAATATGTATCATCGCGGAAATGGGTTTATAGTTCATACTGCGCTCTGTCATTTTTATACACTTTTTACTTCGGTACATTCTTTAATCAAATCAATAAAGATTAAAAATTACCTTAAGCAGATTGAATACAGAACTCACGCGATGTTCTTTTTGTTTCCGCTGTCGGTTGGAATAATCCAGATTGTTTTCCCGAAAATCCCAACGGTAAGTGTCGGAATAACACTCGCGTTTTTGTATATTTATATCGATTTGCAGAACCTTCTTATTTCTGTTGATACTCTTTCCGGGTTGAATAACAGAAACCAGCTTCTGCGTTATCTTGGAAACAGGTTAAGAGGAAATGCACAGGAAGGCAAGCTTTATGTTTTTATGCTCGATGTGAATAAATTTAAAAAGATAAATGATACTTACGGACATATAGAAGGCGATGCTGCTTTAATAAGATGCGCAGATGCTTTAAAGCGTGCAAACCGCGATAACAATAATTTTATCGGACGCTATGGCGGTGATGAGTTCATCATGATTGCAGATCTTGAAAATGATTCAGACGCAGATAAAATCTGTAAAAAGGTTGCTGATAAACTTTCTGAAATCTGCGAAAAAGATAATGTTCAATATGATTTATCATTCAGTTTTGGATATGCTTCGTATAAAAATGAAATGAAAACCATACAGGATTTTATTGAAGCGGCAGACGAAAAACTTTATATTGCAAAAAAAGAACGCGAGAAAAAACCTGGGCTTCAATAAATCTGCTCGCGGAACTTTGATGTTTGAGGCCGCTATTTCTTGTTGAAAAATACAACAGTTGATATTTTAAAGAAACCTTTTTTGTACCTGTAGTACACAGGTTTATCAAAATCCAGTTTTGAATCCGAGCGAAGCGTAAAAGTTACTTTTTCTGTCATTCCATTTTTTTCTATCGGAACTTCTGCATAATAAATTCCGTTTTCCATAAATAGAGTAACCTGTTCAACGACATTTGCACTCCTGTCAAAAATATCATTAATAAGAGTAAGTGGAACTGTTGCAAGAAAAACTGATATTAAAACTTTCCTAAAAATCGGCGTCAGATTATCTTTTTGAACTGAATCAATTATTTTTTCTGCATCTGTTTTTGGGCTAACTTTCATATTTGCTAAAAAAAGTACAAGGAAGATAACCAGAGAAAGAATGAATGCAATTATAAAGAATGCTTTTGAGTCAACCAGATTTACTGCAGTTATTCCCGTTATGGCTCCGGAAAAATAGAACAGTGATAAAAAGTGGAAAAACAAATCGTCGAGTGAATATATTTTTGAAAAGTGTGTATAAACCGGATAAACAAAAAGAAGAATAAGATAGAGAATGCATAAAGGAATGCTTTTGCGTGAATATGCTGTAATAATGATTACATTTGATAAAACATCAAAGATAATAAACAATGCAGCACGAAGATTAAACGGACGAAATTCTTTTCTTAATATGCGGTTTGTATTTTTTACAGTACGTTCATCATTCTTTATATCTGATTTTGTCTGACCAGTAGAGTTATCATTAAAATTTTCTGCATCAAGCTCCTGATTGAGTTCCTGCTGAATCATCTGTTCAGTTTTAAATTTGAGTCTGCCAAATCTGTCAGTTACATTGTCGGCAAGAAATGAATAGATTTCGGTTTTATTTTCGAACATGGAAAAGTCTACAATTACATGATGAAATCTTTCTCTTTTTAATGTAAGAAAAGTAAATGTTGTAGTTTCTGAATTCAGCTGCTCTACAAGCTTTAACTTAAAGTTAACTGTTTTAAAACCGTTGCAGTATGTTATGCCGTTTTCTTTATCAAGGGTAATAAAGCTTCTTAGCTGTTTAAAAAAGCAGTAAATTAAATATGCAGATGCAGACAAAACCATAAAAGCAAAGAACGAAATAACAAAGACGTCCGGACTGGTTTTCTTATTTAACACAGGGATTAAGCATATGGCAAATAATGCGGATGTCGATAAAAATATAAGAATTGCGGCTAAAATTGAGCGAGTCTGTGTTTTTTTACTTATTCTGTATGTCATTGTTCTATTATACATGTCTTGTTCAGTTTTTGCCATACAGATTAATTTAGATAAGTTTTATTCAAATATAAAATCATCTCCGAAACAGAAGCGGAGTTCGGGGTTAGGGTATTCAAGTGCACGAATGTTTTTAAATGAGTGACCTTCTTCTGTTCTGTATCCTGTAATCTGAACGAGTGTAGAATCCATAATAAGTTCATTTATAACGGCGTATCTGTTTGCTTTTGTATTGAGCGTGAGGTATGCGATTCTTTTATAATATTTTGCTGAACAGATTTTAGAAAGTTCAGTTATGAATTTTGTTCGTGATAAAGTCGAAAAATGAATTTTGTGTTCAAGTTCAAAAATATGAAAGCGTCCTTCACGGTCGATAAAAACTGCAAGCGGTTCTGATGATTTGTAGTCGACATTGTTTTTTGAATAAAACACATACGCTTCTTTTTCTCCCGCATTGCAGAAGATTTTATCGGTCGACTTGCAGTTTACAAAAAAGAGTACTGTAAGTGCTGCTGCCATGGCGGTAAAAAGGATGCCGCAGACTGGTTTTGATAAAGTTTTTCTCTGTTTCATGGCTATAGTGTATGAGCGGAATGTGTCAAAATTATGGCGGTAATGTGTTATTTTAAATTAACTGTTTTCATTGTAAAAAAATGTTTTTTTTATTATATTAATGAAGGAATTTGTATATTAAAAAGCGTCAGGGATGGTAGCACCGCCGGAGGCGTACCGCTTGCGGTATGAAGCGATAGCGAAAGTGCGCACAGCCCGGCTCGTTCTGTCTGCCGACAGGCAGAAAAGACGGGAGACGCACAAACGGAGTAATAGATATGGCAGACACAATGCATGCATTGGAAAAGAACCCTAACTGGAAGGGTCGTCGTGGTCCGGTTGTCCTTGTAATTATGGACGGCGTTGGATATGGTAAATATGAAGAAGGCGATGCTGTTAAAGCAAGCCGCATGAAGTATCTTGACTGGTTTACTGCAAACTGTCCTCACACAAAGCTCAAGGCTCACGGAACTGCCGTTGGTCTTCCTAGCGATGATGATATGGGTAACTCTGAGGTTGGTCACAACGCTATGGGTTGCGGACGCGTTTTTGCTCAGGGTGCTAAGCTTGTAGGTGAATCTATTGCAAACGGTTCAATGTTCCAGGCTGCAACATGGCAGAAGCTTGTAAAAAATGTAAAGGAAAAGAATACAACTTTGCACTTTATCGGTCTTGTTTCTGACGGAAACGTTCACTCTCACATTGATCACCTTAAAGCAATGATTACTCAGGCTTCTAAGGATGGAGTTAAAAAACTCCGCGTTCACGCACTTTTAGACGGACGTGATGTAGATCCTACATCAGCATTAAATTACATTACTCCACTCGAAGAATTCCTTGCAGGATTTAGTGGAGTTGACTATCAGATTGCTTCTGGTGGTGGACGTATGTATATGACAATGGACCGCTACAATGCAGACTGGTCTATGGTAGAACGCGGATGGAAAGCTCACGTTCTTGGTGAAGGACGCAAGTTTGAATCTGCAACTAAAGCAATTGAAACTTATCGTGCAGAAGTTCCGGGACTTCTCGATCAGGATATGCACGAATTTGTAATCGAAAAAGACGGAAAGCCGGTTGGAACAATTGAAGACGGCGACAGTGTAATTTACTTTAACTTCCGCGGGGATCGTGCACTTGAAATGACACGTGCTTTTGAAACACCAAAGGGTGGAGATCTTCCATTTGACCGTGTACGCGTTCCAGCTGTTGAATATGCCGGAATGATGGAATACGACGGAGATGCTCATGTTCCTGCTCAGTACCTTGTAAACCCGCCAAGCATTGACCGCACAATGGGTGAATATCTTACAAAGACTGGTGTAAAACTTCTTGCTATAAGCGAGACTCAGAAGTACGGACACGTAACTTACTTCTTTAACGGAAACAAGCAGGGCAAGTTTGACGAAAAGCTCGAAGACTATATTGAAGTTCCATCTGACGTAGTTCCATTTGAACAGCGCCCATGGATGAAGTGTGCAGAAATTACAGACAAAGTAATCGAAGCTATCAAGAGCGGTAAATATGACCACATCCGCTTGAACTTCCCTAATGGTGATATGGTTGGACATACTGGTGTATTCAATGCAGTAGTTTGTTCTATGGAAGGTATGGACCTTCAGCTTGGACGTCTTAAGGCAGCAATCGAAGAAGCAGGCGGAATCTTGTGTCTTACAGCTGACCACGGAAACTCAGACGATATGTATGAGCATGCAAAAGATGGCAGCGTAAAGAAAGATGCAGATGGTGAACCAAAGGCAAAAACATCTCACTCGCTCAACCCTGTTCCTGGAATCATCTACGACCCGGAATACAAAGGCGAATATGATAATACAAAACTTAACGACGGACTTGGTATTTCAAGTTGGCCTGCAACATTGATGATGCTTATGGGATACTTGCCTCCAGCTGATTACGACAAGAGCATGGTAAACTTGCGATAATGTTCGCTAACTAGCGCGTCAGATTTTTTCTGGCGCGTTTTTTTTGCATTTCGTCTTTCTAAACCTTAATGAGTTATGATAAGATAACGTATTGATAAAAAGGTGAAATTTTTATGGCACAAAAAACACAGATAAAGGGAATACTTCTTCTTCTCATAACAGCAATAATCTGGGGCAGTTCTTTTGTTTCTCAAAGTATCGGAATGAATAATGTTGACGCGTTTACTTTTATGGGAATAAGGACTGTTCTTGGTGCAACTTTTCTGCTTCCGTTTATTTTAGTGCGCGGTCATTTTGAAAAAAAGAAATTGTCAGATAGAGAACGCACTGAACGAAAAATTCAAAATAAGCGTACTGTTATATATGGAATAATTTTAGGACTTGTTCTGTGCATTGCAACGAACTTTCAGCAGTTTGCGTTTTATCATTCAACTGCAGGAAAAATTGCTTTTATAACTGCGTCTTATATGTTTTTTGTTCCGGTTGCAGGCGTTCTTTTTTTGAAAAAGAAATATTCTTTTGTAACATGGATATGCGTTGCACTTGGATTTACGGGGCTTTATTTTCTTTCGTTTAAGACAAACAGTTTTGGTTCTCTTAATAAAGGCGATGTGCTAACTTTTGTATGTTCAATTTTTTTCTGCGTTCAGATTCTTATGATAGAAAGATTTTCTGCGGTGTGTGACGGCGTTAAACTTTCCTGTGTTGAATTTTACACGGCAGGAATTATCTCGTGCATTCTGATGTTTGTCTTTGAAAAACCTGAATGGGCGTCAATTAAGGCTGCTGCATTCCCGATTTTGTATTCAGGAATTATGAGTTGTGGAATTGCGTATACGCTCCAGATTGTAGGACAAAAATACTGTGAGGCAGCGATAGCATCTCTTATCATGTGCATGGAATCTGTTTTTGCGGTTTTAACAAGTGCGATTGTTCTTAGTGAACGCCTGACAGTTCGTGAAACGGCCGGTTGTGCCCTTATGTTTTTTGCAATTGTACTTTCACAGATTTGGGATATAATAAAAAGAAAGAATCAATTACAGGGGAACTAATGAAAAAACTTTTAATTCCTTTTATTTTTCTTATCTGCATTATCTTTTGCAGTGTCATTTTGTTTTCACCATCTAGCGTTGATGCGACAAGTCACGCAAAGATAACAATGGTAGAAGAAATCGGAGCGAAAACAAAAATAAATAAAGATGGATGTGACATTGCTTCTCGTTTTGATGTGCCGGATGGCTTTGAACGCGTGACATATGACAAAGATTCTTTTGCAGAATTTTTAAGGCATTATCCATTAAAGGGTTTTGGTGAGCCGGTTTTGCTTTATGACGGAAGAAAGAAAAGCAATCAGGTGCATGCTTCTGTTTTTGAAATGCCGCTTTTGAGCGAAGATTTGATTCAGTGTGCGGATGCGGTTATAAAGCTTCGTGCTGAATATCTTTACGAAGCAAAACGTTATGATGAAATTAGTTTTCATATTACGAACGGAATGGAAGTTCCGTTTGAGCGCTATGCAAAAGGTGAGCGTCTTATTGTAAGCGGTAATGATGCGTCATGGAAAGCCGGTTATAAAAAAGGATATGGCCGTGATGTGTTTGACTCGTATTTAAAATTTATTTATGCGTATGCCGGAACGTATTCTCTTTCTAAAGAAGCTAAGAAGGCATCGATTGCAGAAATTGAAGGTGGAAACTTTTTTATTTACGGTGCAAGTCCTGGTCATGTTGTTTTAGTTCTTGATGTTGCTGTAGATAAGACAAGTGGCAAAAAAATTATGATGCTCGGTCAGAGTTATATGCCGTCTCAGGAATTTCATGTATTAAAAAGCTTTGATGACATAAGCCCGTGGTATTATGTTGAAGACAGTGACCTTACAACTCCCGAATGGCATTTTGATAAAGG
>CAJORB010000086.1:0-10085 GCA_905236565.1 uncultured Treponema sp.
TGGCGGTTCTGGCGCCGGCGCAGGTGGCGCGCGCGGCGAGAACCGCGGCGGTCGCGGCGATGGACGAAACAATCCTGTTCGCGAAAGAAGGGCACCGAGAGAAAATTTTGGCAGCGATGACGGAATGAGTTATAATCCGTTTGCAGCACTTCTCAAGAAATAAGATTTTTCCTGATGACAGGATTTAACTTTTCTGTTATAATTCTTACGAAATTGGTATAAATTTATGCGGGGTTTTCTTAAATTCCGCTTAAAAAAATACAGAATTTTTCAGGAATTTTAATGGAAAAGCAGAACGACGAGAACGAAAAAATCGAAAAAGAATTTACTCAGTCAATGTATTACCAGAGAGAAGAGGGAATTGTTCATCTTCCGTATAAAAAGGAGATGAGTTTTTATGAACTCGTAAAACAGGGTAATATCGAAGAGCTTAATAAATTAAAATTCAAATTAAAAGAAAAAGGTCAGGGTGTTTTATCCGAAGATGAACTTCGCAATATGCGATATCATTTTGTTGTTGCAACTGCGATGATTACAAGATTCTGTATTGAAGGCGGACTTGGAAAAGAAGATGGTTATACTATGAGTGATCTTTTTATCCGTCGTATGGATAAGCTTTCTGACATAGAAGAAATTGAAAAGCTGCATCACGAAATGGTTTTAAGTTTTGCAAAAGCAATGAGGCAGTTAAGAAAAAGTTCTGGTTCTTCAAGTTATATAAGACAGGCAATTGATTATATTTCGCAGAATTTTAATAAGTCTATAAAAATTTCTCAGATTGCAAAAAGCATCGGAATAAGTGAAAAGTATTTGAGCACGCTTTTTAAAAAGGAAACCGGTAAAACTCTTGTTTCTTATATTGAACAGGTTAGACTTCAGGAAGCATGCAGAATGCTTAACTATACTGATTTTACTTACAGTCAGATTGCGGATAATCTTTCGTTCAGCTCGCAGAGTTATTTTATACGTCAGTTTAAAAAACAATACGGTATTACACCAATGCAATACCGTATTAACAGCAATAATTCTAAATTATTTTATCTCAATTAATTCAATTCAACTAATTCAATGTCGTCGATGTAAACAAGGTGTGATTTATTAATTACTTTGTTTGCAACTGCGCCCATCGAAATGCTCAACATTGTTTTTGTATCTGTTGCATTGTTCATCGTGAATGTTGTTTCAAAAGTCTGATATTCTGTAGTAAGGTTAATGTGCTGTGTTGATGAATATGGAATCCAGTTATTATCTTTTGAACCGTCACGCTGCAGCGCATACATGATTTTTCTTGGCTGCGAAGATTTTGCTTTAAATGAAATTTTATATTTCTTTCCTTTTTCAAGAAGGATGTTGCGCTGCATAAGCTGGATATGCCAATCCATTGTTCCTGTTTTTGCAATGTCGATTACGAAAAATGAATTTCCATTTTCGGTTTTTACAGATGGTTCTGTTTTTGCAGTATCAAATGTGTAAACTTCGAAATATGAAAGTCTGTTGTTAAAGCTTCCGTTTTTGACAGGTTTTTTTAAGTCTTCTTCGTCAATGCGTTTTTCTGTTTTTATTGTGTTGTAAGTTTTTTTCTGGTAAACCTTTACGTAATCTACAACCATCTGTGCGCTTTCGTCAAACTTTGTTGAAGAATCAGGATTTCCCGGCCACGAACCGCCGACTGCGACGTTAAGTATTAAATAGAATTTCTGATCAAACGGTGCAGGAAAAGGTTCTTTATCCATTCCGGGTTTTTTTGTAAACCAGTCGCTTACTTTGTAGTACATTTTGTCGTCTACATAAAAACGCATTTCTCCCGGGTCCCATTCAACTGCAAAAACGTGAAACTCGTCAGAGAAGTTGCCTTTTGTAAGATTAAGTATTCCCTGCTTTTGTGTGTGTGGTTCTCCAAAGTGAATCGTTCCATGGTTCTTTTTAATCTGGTCGCCGAGAACTTCCATGATGTCGATTTCTCCGCACTTTGGCCACTGTCCGTAAAATGATTCATCTGCAGGCATCATCCAGAATGCAGGTAAAAAGCCTTTTCCTTCTGGAACTTTAAGGCGTGCTTCAAATCTTCCGTACAGAAATTCGTGCTTGCCAAGTGTATTGATTCTTCCTGATGTGTACGACTTGCCTTTTTTTAAAGGCTGAATTATAAGCATGCCGTCTTTAACATATGTATTTTCAGAAGATGTGCCGTAAGACTGCAGTTCGTTATTAACCCAGCCCAGCTGATGTGTTTCGAAATTCCAGTCTTTGAGGTTTAGAGAGTTACCGTCAAAGTTTTCCTGCCATACGAGGTCTTTATCTGTATAAGTTGATTTCTGCGCAAAAATGATAAAAGAGTTTAAACAGAAAAAGCTTAAAAATAAAATAAAAAATTTTTTCATTCTTTTCGTCTCCAGAGAGTAAAAATTATACGAACTATAAAGTAACATGAGAGAGAAAGGAAAGAGTAAAAGAAATGTCAATAAAATATAAAAATCGTTAGAGAAATTTAAAAGAAACAGGATTAAAGTTTTATGCGAAGAACTTTAGAATTTCTCTGCGGTGACCAGTTTGCTTTTCTTTCTGCCGGAATCGAATCAATTGAATCTGATTTAAATCCGAGTTTTTCAAACCAGTCTGCCGTCTGTGTCGTAAGTACGAAAACACTTTTTATTTTTTTATCTTTTGCTTTTTTCAAAAGATAGTTTATGAGTTTTACACCGATGCCGAGTTTTGAATATGATTCATCAACTGCGACTCCTGCAATTTCTGCCTGTGAAGGTGAATACACATGAAGGGAAGCACAGGCGTGGATTCCGCCGTCGACCTGGTAAACGATGTAGTCCGAAAGATTTTCTGTAAGCGAAATTTTTGTTCTCGGAAGAAGTATCTTTTGTTTTACAAACGGATCCATAAGTGAAAGCACAGAAGAAATATCGTTTAATGTCATCGCTCTGAATCCGGAATATTCGTCGTTGTAAATCATTGTTCCCGAACCGATTGAAGAAAAAATTTCGCAGGGAAGAATACCGTCGATAAAGCCATCAAGAATATGAACACGAGAAACTCCGTTTTTGCACGCGTCTTTTGCAAGAGAAAAAAGTTCGAGGATTTTTTCCTGCTTTGAAATTTCTTTTTTTTCTTTTGACTTGCCTGATGTTTTTAAAGCAGAAGCGGTTTTTGATTTATTCAGTTTGATAAAAGAAGAAATTTCTTTTAAGTCCATTGCAGGAATGTTGTAATCTGGAGTAAGGTGAACGTCTTTAGGAATATTAAATTCTTTTGGATCAAGATGTGTGTCTGGCAAAATAAAAAATAATTTGTCGGCTTCGAGATTTACTGCAATCTGTGTCGCAAGTGTAAGCGAAGAAATGTTGTATGGTTTTCCTGTTGAACTCCAGCCGATGCACGGAAGAATTGGAACAAAACCGTCGTTGAGAATTTCTTTTATCGAAGCAGTGTTGATGCTTTCGATTTCACCTGTGGTACCGTAGTCGATTCCGTTGATGACACCTTTCCCGCGGGCCTTTACCCAGTTGCCGATAACTGCAGATGTTTTTTCGCCGGAAAGGGAAGTCATGATGATGTTAGAAACATCGAAGGCAGCCATTTTTATTAAGTCCATTGATTCTGGTTTTGTAATGCGCTGGCCGTTTTTAATCTGCCATGAAATATTTGATTGTGTTAAAACCTGATTTATTCTCTGTCTGCAACCCGGAACGATTACTACGTTTATTCCGCTTTCGTGAATAAGACTGATATCGTGAATGAGTGAAGGGAGCATTGGAGAAGTTATTATTTCATCATCGAGATAGATAACTGTCACGGCATTTTTAAAAGCCTTTAGGTATCTGATTACGTCTCTTATCTGTCTTGCTTTTTGTGTTATTTCCTGCATAGTTTAATTATCGGCCTCTTATGTATGTTTTACCATATTTTGTTTAGAAAAGATACAGCCGCAGTAATCCTGTCTGTATAATCCATATTCTTTGCTTAGCTCGAGACTTCTAAGAAAACCGCCGCGTTTTTTAAAGTCGCTGGTTAAAAAAAGCGGTCCTAAATTATTTGACTCAAGTTCTTTTCCTATCTGATTTATTTTGTCGGCATCTTTATACGGGCTTATCGAAAGTGTTGTCGTAAACCAGGCAAAATTATTTTTTGCTGCATACTCGTACGCTTTTTCCAGTCTGAATTTATAACAGCGCCTGCAGCGTTCTCCGCGTTCGTTTTCGGTTTTGAGTGAAGGTTCATTTTCTGTATTTACGGCAGAAAAATAATCGTCGGTATTATATGGCTGCTCGACCAGCGTGATGCGCTTTTCTTTGTCAAAATCATTTAAGAATTTTTTAAGCTCGTTAAGGCGGCGTTGATATTCTGTGTCGGGATGAATGTTGGGATTATAATAGAAAATCGTGATATTAAAATAATCAATGAGATATTCGAGTGTATATGATGAACATGGAGCGCAGCACGCGTGTAAAAGGAGAGAAGGCCTGCTGGTTTTGTCGATTGATGAGAGGATTTTATCCAGTTCTTTTTGATAATTAATTTTTTCCATAGATAATACCATAGACAGCAGAATATGCTATCTATGGATTATAAAGATGGAATAAAAATTATTCAACGCGGCGGTCTTCGATGCGTTTTGTTTTCTTTTCGCTTCGAGGAAGTTCGCCGATTCCTACAACTTTAACTTCCGGAGTCATGTTGTATTTCTGTTTGAATGTATACTGAATCTGTAAAGAAACTTCTGTGCGGTCTGTTCCGCCTTCTACTTCTACGATTACAGTCATCTGGTCTTTGCCGTCAACGTGTTCGATTACTGCACGGTATTCACTCGAAGCTCCAGGAACAGAGTTGATTACATCTTCGATTGTACTTGGGAAGATGATGTTTCCTTTTACTTTAACCATGTCGTCGCTTCGACCCATGATGTGTGAAATGCGTGGGAACTTTGAACCACAAGGACATTCACCCGGAATAAAAGAAGCAAGGTCATGTGTTCTAAAGCGGAACAATGGAGCTCCTTCTTTTACTAAAGTTGTAAGTGTAATTTCTCCTATTTCGCCGTCTTCTACCGGTTTTCCTGTTACAGGATCAAGGATTTCGATATAAAGATAATCATCAAAAATATGAATACCGTCTGTCTGGTTTGTACAGTTTATTCCGATTCCAGGACCATAACATTCTGTAAGACCGTAAATATCGTAAAGTTCGATTCCGAGGATGCTCTTGATTCTGTTGCGCATTTTTTCGCCCCAGCGCTCAGAACCGATTACACCTTTTTTAAGATGAATTTTATCCATAAGGCCGCGTTTTTCTACCTGTTCAGCAATGAGAAGTGCATAAGAAGAAGTTGCACAGATAACGCTTGCTTTTAGGTCCTGCATCATCTGAAGCTGTTTTTCTGTGTTACCAGGTCCCATAGGAATTGCCATAGCACCAAGGCGCTCACAACCAGCCTGGAAACCGATACCTGCAGTCCACAATCCGTATCCCGGTGTAATCTGGATGCGGTCTTTATTTGTAATTCCTGCCATTTCGTAGCAGCGTGCAAACATGATTGCCCAGTCTTCTACGTCTTTTTTTGTATATGGAATGATAACAGGTGAGCCTGTTGTTCCGCTTGAAGAGTGGATACGAACGATTTCTTCTTCCGGAACGGCTGCAAGTCCGAGCGGATATGCGTCACGAAGATCCTGCTTTGAGCAGAAAGGTACGAGGTTTTCAAAGTCCTGCTGTGTCTTGATATCTTCTGGGTTTACATTCTTAAAACGTTCTGTATAAAAGGGATTTCCGCATTTTTTTACACGGCGGATCTGTTCTCTAATCTGTTCGAGCTGAGTTTCTGACATTTTCATAAAGTTTTGCCTCTCTATATAGTAACTTGATACTGTCTATAGTATTGCAAAACTTTTGTTATGTCAATCTTTTTTTCGAAACTTTATGTTGTTTTTACGTACATTCCGCTTGTAACGACAAGTGCAATCGGATTTCCGAGATTGTCTCTTACAGAGATTTCGTATGTGCACATTGTTCCGCCTGACTTAATGAGACGGCTTTCTGATATGAGAGTGTCGCCTTTTACGCGGCCAAGGTATGTAATCGTGCTGTTTGTTGTTACTGTTCTTTCTGAGCCGCGGTTTGAGCTTACGGCAAATGTAAAATCTGCGAGGGTAAAGAAAACGCCGCCCATTACATAATCGTTTGCGTTAAGATGGCGGTTATCGATTTTAAGTGAACACTTTGCATAATGTGTTGTTACTTCATCAATCGTAATGCCGGTTGTTTCCATTGCATAGCGGTCGTTTTTAAAATATGTCATTGCTTCTTCGAGTTCTGTCATAGTGTAACCTCAAGGGCTTTTACGTTAAGTTCATAGAATTCTGGTTTTACAAGAAGCTTTAACGCGTCTTTAAGTTGTTCTCTGTCGATAAGTCCTGTCTTGCATGCGGCTCCGAGCAATACTATGTTTGCTACTTTAGTTGAACCAAGTTTATTGCAGAATTCATCTGTGTTTACAACGATTACGTTTTTAAAACTGTTTTTAAGAAAGTCAATCATTGTGGCTGTCGAAAATGTTTTTCCTGTAAGGCTTGCTGTTACCGGCTGAATGATTTTATCGTTGATGATTACTGTTCCGTCGGGTTTAAGATAACTGATGTTTCTTACAGCTTCTGCGGCTTCGAATGCGATTATTACGTCTGCCTGTCCTTTTGGAATGAGCGGCGAGAAAACGTCGTTTCCTATTCTTACATGGCTTACGACAGAGCCGCCGCGCTGAGCCATTCCGATTGTTTCTGCAGAGAGCACGCGTTCACCACATGAAAGAGCTGCCTGTGATAATACTTTTGCGGCGAGGACTGTTCCCTGCCCGCCAACTCCACAAATCAATATATTCTTTGCCATAATAATTCTCCTTAAAATACGAAGTGATTAAGAAATTGCTCCGGTCGGACAAACCTGTGCACACAAGCTGCAGCCTGTACAGAGTGAACTGTCAATTTCTACGACCTGCTTTCCTTTTTCGTTTTTCGTAAGACTTACGCTAAGGGCAGGGCAGCCGAGCTCGCGAATACATTTCTGGCAGCCGATACATTTTGCAGAATCGACAGATTTATGGCCAGGAAATTTATATCCGAGTTTTGATGCAACGCTTATACAAGGGGATTTAAAAATTACTGCACTTACTCCCGGTGCACTGCTTGCTTCTTTTACCGCGTTTACAGCTTCTTCTAAGTTGAACGGATTAACTTCGATAATCGGTTTTACTCCGATAGATTCAAGGATTTTAGGAATGCTGATCTTGTCGACAATCTGTCCCATCATCGTAACGCCGGTTCCAGGATGCGGCTGGTGGCCTGTCATCGCTGTCGTAGAGTTGTCGAGAATACAGAGAGTCTGATGTGACTGATTGTAAACTGCATTTACAACTCCGGTAATTCCGCTTGCAAAGAATGTAGAGTCTCCGATAAAGCTAAAGCAGAGTCTGTCTGGCTCTGTATGGAAAAATCCCTGAGCCATAGTGATGTCGGCACCCATACAAAGACATGTGTCGCACATATCAAGAGGCTTTGCATTACCGAGCGTATAACATCCGATGTCGCCGCAGTATGCTGTCTTTTTATCTTTTGTTGCCTGCTTTACTGCGTAGAAAGAGCCTCTGTGTGGACATCCTGCGCACAATACCGGCGGACGAACAGGAAGTTCAGGAGCTTGTGCAGCATTTTCTGCATTTGTCAGAGAAGTACCGCCAGCTGCCGGCGTAATTCCTGCTGTTTTTTCGATAAGCGCTTTTATGATTTCGACAGAGAGCTCGCCCGCTTCTGGGACAGTCCTGTCTTTTTTACCGTGAATCTTTACGTTAAGATTTTTTTCTCCTGCCAGTAAGAAAAGGTTTTCCTCTAAGAATGGATCGAGTTCTTCAAAAACAGTAACTTCGCTGTGGGCTTTGAGAAAGTCGAGGGCGAGCTCTTTAGGGAACGGATAAGGAGTTCCGATTTTAAGAACTGATGCCGGGATTTTTAATATTTCGAGCGCTTCCATGAGGTAGCAGTAGGAAATTCCGCCGGCGATAAAGCTTAAACTGCTTTCTGAACTGTTTTTTACTATATTAAACCGCGATTTACTGAATTCTTTAGGGAGGGTAGATTCGTTGCGTTCAAAAATGCGTTTATGGTTCATGTAAGAAGTTCGAGGGAAAATTACCCAGCGCTGAGTGTCTTTGGTAAATTCAGCATCAGAAGAAACTTCTTTGAGTTCTGGAAATTCCATGCTTTCGTAGGCATGGTCAACGCGTGTTGTAGGACGTACAAAAACAGGTGTGTTGTATTTTTCTGAAAGCTCAAATGCTTCCTGAATCATTTCGTAAGCTTCCTGTGGTGTTGACGGGTCAAGACATGGGATTTTTGAGTACTGTGCAAAATTTCTTGTGTCCTGTTCAGTTTGACTCGAAATCGGGCCCGGATCATCTGCGCTTACTATAACCATTCCGCCTTTAACGCCTACATAGGAAAGACACATAACAGGGTCACTTGCAACGTTAAGGCCGACCTGTTTCATCGTAACGAGGGTTCTGTTTCCTGCATAGCTTGCTCCGGCTGCAACTTCGACAGCGGCTTTTTCGTTAACCGACCACTCTACGTAAGTTTTGGTTTTATCCTTGTATTTTGAGATAAATTCAATTATTTCACTTGAAGGTGTTCCCGGATATCCTGCAACGAGTTTTACACCGGCTTTTAAGGCTCCGAGGGCTATTGCCTGGTTACCCATAATCATTTGTTTCTGCATAAGTCTTTCCTTTTTTACGCTGAATAAAAAGAATTGTCTTTTTGCGTGTTCCTATTTGTAGTAACAATTATATAATAAAGCGCTTGTTTTTGCAAGGTTTATGGAATTGACAAAGGCCCGTAAAGTAAGTAAATTTAAACATACATAGCAAAGACTAAACCTGTCATGGCGAAAAGCCCGGCTGTCTTTGCTTTTTTTTTGGAGTTAAATAAATGAAAAACTGTGCAATTGTTGGAATTAACTGGGGTGACGAGGGAAAAGGTCGAATGGTCGATCTTTTGACACAAAGCTATGATGTTGTTGTAAGGTTTCAGGGTGGTGGAAACGCAGGTCATACTGTAATCAACGAAAAGGGTAAGTTTGCCCTTCACCTTCTTCCTTCGGGAATTTTTAGAAACGGCGTAATAAATATTCTTGGAAACGGTGTTGCCCTTGATCCTGAAAATCTCTGGAAAGAAATGCAGGAAGTAATAAGCAAGGGTGTAAGCATTACTCCTGATAATCTTAAAATAAGTGACCGTGCTTCTGTTCTTATTCCGTGGCACCGTGATCTTGACTGTCTTGAAGAGCAGCGTCTTGCAGACAAAAAATACGGATCAACAAAACAGGGAATTGCTCCTTTCTATTCTGACAAATATCAGAAAAAAACAATTCTTGCAGGAGAACTTTTTCATCCAGCAGAATTAAAACAGCATCTTCTTGATATCATGGAATGGAAAAACCTTACTTTGACAAAGGTTTATGGAGCTGAACCATACACAGAAGCAAAACTTGATGAATGGCTCAACAATGCATGTGAAAAAATCAAACCATTTGTATGTGATACAGGACTTTTCTTAAAGGAAGCACAGGACAGTAAAAAGAACATTCTTTTTGAAGCACAGCTTGGTTCTTTGCGCGACCTTGATTACGGAATCTATCCATATACAACTTCTTCAAATACAACTGCAGCTTACGCACCTATTGGTTCAGGACTTCCTTCTGCAAAGATTACAGATGTAATCGGAGTTGTTAAAGCATATTCAACTTGTGTAGGAGAAGGCCCTTTTGTTTGCGAAATGTTCGGGGATGAAGCAGAAGAGCTTCGTAAAGCCGGAAATGAATACGGAGCAAAGACAGGACGTCCACGCCGCGTAGGATCGCTTGATATCGTAGCAACACGCTATGGTGTAGAAGTTCAGGCTGCGACAGACATTGCACTTACAAAGATGGACGTTTTAAGTTATATGGACAAAATTCCAGTTTGTACACAGTATGAACTTAACGGTAAGAAAATCGACAGATTCCCGTTCCCGGTAACATTAAAAGACTGTAAA
>CAJORB010000087.1:0-18241 GCA_905236565.1 uncultured Treponema sp.
CAACCGGAGTAGCGTTAGCATCGAACTTGTCTGCAGCAACATGGTCTACAGGAAGAACAATCTTAACACCTTTAGCTTCTGCATCTGAAAGAAGTTTTTTTGCTGTATCGATAAAATCATCTTCTACGAGAGAAATACCAACTTTGTGTCCCTGTGCCTTGAGGAATGTATAAGCCATACCACCACCAATTACGAGAGCACTTGCATTTTTAAGAAGGCTTTCGAGTACGGCGATTTTAGAAGAAACCTTAGCACCACCGATGATTGCTACCTGTGGCTTTGGAGGATTTTCTACCATTGGCTGAATATATTTAACTTCTTTTTCCATGAGGAAGCCACCAACACTTTCTACCGGCATGAACTTTGCGATAGAAGCTGTAGAAGCCTGATCGCGGTGAGCAGTACCGAAAGCATCGTTTACAAAGATGTCTCCGTATGTAGCCAATTCCTTAGCCATTACATCGCGTTCTGCAGGGTCCTTAGATGTTTCTTCTTTATGAAAGCGAACGTTTTCGAGCATTGCAACTCCGCCTTCCGGGAGAGCATCAATTGCAGATTTTGCTCCGAGTGCATCAGGAATGAATGTAACTTCTTTTCCGAGTTTAGAAGCAAAGTATTCTACAACCGGTTTCATGCGGTTTTTGCCGTTGATGAACTTTTCTGCATCTGCATCTGTCCATGTCTTTCCAGCTTTTTCTGCTTTTTCCTGAGCCTTTTTAACATCCTTTTTAGGATCACCAAGGTGGCTCATGAGAACAAGTGAGCGTGGGCTCTGTTCAAGAATGTATTTGATAGTAGGAAGAGCAGCCATGATACGTGTATCATCCTGAACAACTCCATCCTTCATCGGTACGTTAAAGTCAACACGCATGATGATGCGTTTTCCTTTAAGATCTACGTCTTTTACTGTCTTAATCATATAAAACCCCTTATATATATTTTTGAGAAATTATTCCCTGAATTTCCTTTCCTCTGCGACACTTACGCGTACTTTTCTTCCGTCAATTTCTTTCTGATTTAATGTCGCAATCGCATCATCTGCTTCTTTTTCGTCTGTCATTTCGACAAAACCAAAGCCTTTTGACTTGTTTGTAAACTTATCCATTATTATTGAAACAGATTCAACCTGGCCAAACTGCGAAAACTGATTTCTAAGTGTATCTTCTGTGGTTGAATAACTCAAATTGCCGATATAGATTTTTTTTGCCATCACGCGCCCCGATATTTATATGGTTTAAAATAGTAAAATAACAGGGCTATGTCAATAAGAGTACGTATAAATCAAAAAAAGAGCGGCTTAAAAATCAGAAAACAGCCTTATTCTCCGCGCATTTCAAACCAGCGGTACTTCCCTTCTACCCAGTACTTCCTAAATACGCGCATTACATCCTCAGAAGTCACTTTTAAGGCTTTATCAGCAATTTTATCTGCCGAAGTTACATCCCCAAACTGCAGTATGCTTGATGTGATTCTTGATGCAATTCCCGATGAAGTACTCTGTGAAGAATATTTTTTGGAAATGTAAGAGTTTATATATCCCTTAAGACAATTATCTATACTATCGTAGACTACTTTACCCGAATTGACAGATGAAATTACTTTTCCTTCGAGCATAAGCTTTTCACATTCCTTTAAGTATTTTTCAAAATTGTCCATGTCAGACACGCGGAACCCAGCATCCATCCCGACAGGATCAAAGCTTGAGTCAATCCAGCTCTGTGGTGTATAACATGCGCCGTATTTTTCTCGAATTATGTTAAACATTGTAGTTGAATAAATATCAGAAACGATGCGCGCCGTAACATAATCATCACTCGTTACTTCTGGAGTTGCAAAAACCCTTGCTGTAAACTCAGAACCCCTTGCAGCCTTGTGAGTTAAAACAACTTTTTCTCCTTCAAAATTAAGACATCTTTCATAGCTTACTTTTTTCATTTTCTTTGAAGAAGCAGGAATTTTCCCGAGTGTAGAATCAAGCTGCTCAAGAAGTTTCTGAACATCAAATGGTCCAACAGCAACAACTTTAATGCGCGCAGGATTTAAAATCTCTTTATGAAGTTTTTTCATGTTTGCAATCGTAATGTTCTTGATTGATTCAGCTTGAACATCAGCATAAGTTAAAAGAGGACTGTTTTTATAAATTTCTTTATGCATTTCCTTAAAAAGAATGCTGTCAGGATCATTTTCCTTTGACTGAATCGACTGCTTAACATCATTCATCATAATTTCATATGCTTTTTTATCAAAAGCAGGATTTATAAATTCATCAAGAAGAACAGGAAGCATTTTATCAAGATAATAATAAATGCAGTTTACGTTTAAAACAGAACCGCAGTACATCGTATATGATGAAACAGAACTCTGCATATCGTATTCCATCGACTGGATTGTCTCATACGAATACTTTTTAGAACCGTAAGTCATCATATTAAAAAGACTTTTTTCAAGACCTGAATATTCAGGAGTCTGTAAAACAGTTCCGCCTTCAACAACTATATAAACAGAATCTACTTTATTCTGAACATCTGTATTTACATAAACCGGAATCGAATTCTTGAGTTTATACTCTTTTAATTCCCCCGATTGAATCTGATAAGAATTTACACTTTTGTAATCATTTGCAAAAACAGAAAATGCTGTAAATAAAATACATATAAATATCGATAATCGTTTTTTCATTTTAAATTCCCCTGTCTTATTCTTCGTTCCACCAGAAAGCATCTTCTGCCTTTACTTCTACAAATCCAAGTCTGTCAAAATCTGCCATGCATTTTTCATAAACGGCAGGGTTTATGATTAGCGCAATCATCGGATTTTTATTTTTAAGATATCGTTTTAAAAGCTGTCTTATATCTTCATCATCTGCTTCTGAAACATTTTTTACATAGTTCATGTAATAATCAATATTATTGCTTACCCAGTTATATCTTAATGTACTGAGCATTCCCTTAAAGGTTTCTGATTCCAGAACCCTGTCATCTTCAAGACGGCGGATAATTCCCTTTTTACTTTCTTCGTCAACGATGCATTCATCTTCTAAAAACGAATTTAGTATTCCGTCTATTTTTTCCTTTAAATAAACAGTTCGGTCAGCAATTTTAGTTTCTGCACCAGCCATCGATGCACCAAACGATATGATTCCCGTTCTTCTTCTTGTAGAATACCCTACACTCAAATCATATACCGAAGGAATCTTTAAAGTTTTATCACTTAAAAGATCTTTTATGACTTTCCCGTCAGGATTTCTCAAATGAAAAGTAAGAAGGTCTGCAGGATAAGTGCCTTTTTCATCAAAATCACTGTCAGGTCCGCGATACATAATATCTACATGAGCAAACTGCGGCGGAATTTTTTCATAAGGAATTACACAGTAAAAAGGTTTGTCAAAAGGCTCGTCACTCTGGTGAACTGTAACATCCTCTATTTCTTTGATGCTTACACCGTTATTTGTCCAAGAACCGTAAATCTTTTTTACAAGTTCAAAAACCTCTTCATGAGAAACATCTCCTCCGACAAAGAGTGCTGCATTTTCCGGAATATAATAATGCTTCTGAATTTCTTTAAGCTGCTCAACAGTTGCATTTTCTACATTCTTTACGCTTCCTGACGGATCAAGCTGCCACGGAGCTTTTGGAAAAAGTTTTTTCTGGGCATAAACAGAAATATATCTGTCCGGATCAGAAACATTTCCCTGAATTTCTGAAATTACAACTTTTTTTTCTACTTCAAATTCTTCTTTATCCATCAAAGGAAATCTTATCGCATTGTTCCAGAAATCAAGACCGTTCTCAAGCTCACCTTTGGGAATCGTAAAAAAATAGTTTACGCATTCGATGCCGGTCGTACCGTTCCATGAAGCTGTTCCCATGTCAGAAAGAGCCTTCTGTACGGCGCCGGAGTTCTTAAACTTTTTATTTCCCTTGAACATCATGTGTTCGTAAAGATGAAAAAGTCCCGCGTTATCTTTAGTCTGAGTGATTCCGCCTGCACGTACTGCAATTTCGATATAGGCAAGCGGAACGCTGTGATTTTCTGCAATAAAAAGCGTAAGTCCGTTTTCAAGTTTATAACAGTAAGTACTGTCATTTATCTTTAAATATTCTGGTTTTACAGGATCTTTTGCATATGCAGAAAAAACGCATACGAAAAATGCAAGCAATAATGTTTTTAGCTTCATTCAGTTTTCTCCAAAAATTGTATCAATCAATTTCTATTTTTAATTAATATTATAGTAATAACTCCCAAATGTAACAACAATATTGAAAATATTTTGTTACATGTTATAATTGACGCATGAATTTTCCAAAAGACTTTATATGGGGTGTTGCAACCTCAAGTTATCAGATTGAAGGCGCAGAACATGAAGACGGAAGATGCAAATCTGTCTGGGATGATTTTTATAAAATTCCGCGCAAAGTAGTTGATGAAAAATCGGGTGCCATAGCATGCGATCACTATCATCGTTATAAAGAAGACGTTCAGCTTATCAAAAATCTTGGTGTAAAAGCCTACAGATTTTCTGTAGCATGGCCAAGAATTTTTTCATATGATTCAGACTCAAGAAACGGAGTTGTAAAAGGAAACCTTAACCAGAAAGGGCTTGATTTTTACGACAGACTCATCGACGAGCTTTTGCAAAACGGAATAGAACCATGGCTTACATTGTTTCACTGGGACCTTCCGTACGAACTTGAAAAAAAAGGCGGATGGAGAAACCGTGACATCCATCACTGGATTTCTGATTACAGTGCAGAAATTGCACGCCGTTATTCTGACCGTGTAACTCACTTTTTTACATTAAACGAAATGCCTTGTATTCTCGGAGGATACAGAGGATGGTTTGCACCAGGACTTGAAGTTAATGAACGTGAAGTCTTTAACATAATTCATCACATGCTTTTATCACACGGAAGCATGGTTCAGGCAGTGCGTGCAAATGCAAAGCAGAATGTTCTTTTAGGCTGTGCACATAACGGACTCGGTCACTACCCTGCATCAGAAAGCAAAGAAGATTATGAAGCATTCATAAAAGCCATGAACTGTATCGAAGCAGCGCCTGGCCGCTATGCTCCACAGGAAGGAAGCGGCATTCTTTCCGGTGACAGCCTTACATATTATCTTGACCCGATTCACTTTGGAAAATATCCTGACAAAGCCTTTGAGCTTTTTGCAGACAAGATGCCAGAAATTAAAGACGGCGATATGAAACTCATTTCTTCTCCGGTAGATTACCAGGGAATTAACATCTATGAAGGCCGCCCTATTACAGCCGGCAGTGCTCCGGGTAAAAAAGATGGCGGATGGCATATCGAACCGTTTGAAGAAGGCTATAACATTACAGCTGCAAAATGGCCGATTACTCCAAAGAGCATGAACCATTATTTTAAGTTCATCTCTGACCGCTATAAAAAACCGGTTTATGTAAGCGAAAACGGAATGAGTAACGCAGACATTGTCTCACTCGACGGAAAATGTCACGACCCGCAGAGAATTGATTTTACAGAACGCTATCTTGCAGAACTTAAAAAAGCAATCGATTCTGGTGCCGATGTAAAGGGATATTTCCACTGGTCACTCATGGATAACTATGAATGGAGAAACGGTTACACAGAACGCTTTGGGCTTGTGCATGTAGATTACCAGACCCAGAAACGTACTCCAAAAGACAGTTACTGGTGGTATAAAGAACTTGTCGAAAAATATAAATAAATTAAAACAATCCCGCATTTTTTGAAGTGCACTTCATTTTATGCGGGATTATTTTTTACTGATTATTCTTTAATGCTTCGTAAAAGTCCGGATGATCTTTTTCTACGATGATCGGGCGGCCTTCCATATTAAGAAAGCAGTGTTCAGATTTTCCTGTTCCGCAGTTTTCTCCATTGCATGAAAGTTCATATGCAAGTGTAAGCTTTACAGGAGAAAGCTTTTCTACTTTTACTACGATAGAAATCGTATCTGCAAAAGTAGTTGTCTTTCTGTAATTGTATTCAACTCTGATAACAGGACTTACAATTCCCTTTTCCTCGATTTTGTCAAAAGGAAAGCCGATCTGGCTTAAAAAATCTACACGAGCTTCTTCCATAAAGCGTATGTAGTTTGAATGGTGTGTAATTCCCATTTTGTCTGTTTCGTAATAATTTACTTTGTGTAAGTACGGTGTCATAATTAATCCTCTATTTCGTATAATTCTATATTATAATCCTGAAAGTTACTGAAGCACAAATACTTCTGGCTGTTTGAAATATCAAGCCCTGTAGGCTGATTGCCGCCTTCTGCCTTTTTTACGACAGAAAAATCTGTTGTATCGATTATGTAAATCTGCCCGTTTGAAGGACTTCTTTTTGTATAATCTGTCGGATTATTATATCCGCGGCAGCTTACAAAAAGATAGCGGTTTTTATAAAGGTCTATCGTATTTGGATTTACATAAACCTTTGCTTCTTTTTCGATTTTAAATGAAGCAAGATCAATCTGATAGATTTTTGCCCAGTACATGTCACTAATATAGGCTTTAGTCTGTTCAGAGTTAAGTACAACATGGCGCATCGCACTTTTTGGAATTTCAATATATGCTACGCGCTTTCCTGTGTCGGTTTCAAATTTTTCGATTGTACTTCCGTCAAATGCAAGTGAAATTATGTATTTCCCCCGGTTTACAAAATAAAGTCCGCGTGGAGCTGCAGCAGTTTTTATAAGGCGAAGCAGTTTTCCATTTGAATAACTTATAATTGAAATATCATTTGAAACCCAGTTTGAAGCTGCAATTATTTTTTTATCTTCTGACCAGACCATAAACTTTGTCCATACGCCGTCTGTCGGAATAGAACGCTTGTAAACAAATCCGGGATATGTATATTCGTGAATTTCATTTGTCGTCATCTGAGAAACAAAAAAACTTTTTTTAGACGGAATAAAAAGTCCTTCTACAAATCCAAGCTTGTCAGATGTCGGAGGCTTTAATCGTGTTTCCATTTTTTTTGTTTCGACATTAAATAAATCAATTCCGTCATCTTCTAAAAGAGGCATTACGATGTATTTATCATCCGGAGAAAATAAAACCTGTTTAGGCTGTCTTCCGCATGGGAAAGTTCCGATTTTCTTTAACTGCGGAACAGCACAGAATGCGAAGGTAATTGAAAAGAAAAAAAGAACTGCAGATATTTTTTTCATTTTTTTACACGCCGATTTAAAACAAAAAAAAGTTTGCGATGTACTTAAAAATAAGGCATCGCAAACTCTCTGTTGTATTAATTAAAAAATCCTTTTGCCTTTAAAAGCTCTGCATTAAGGATTCCGCCAAGAGCAGCTCCACGCTTTGTGTTGTGACTCAAGGCAACAAACTTAACGTCAAATACGTTGCAAGGTCTGAGCCTTCCGATTACACAAGCCATTCCTTTTTCTGTCTCACGGTCACGTCGTGGCTGTGGACGATTTTCTTCGTGGCGCACAACAATCGGATGTTCTGGTGCGCTTGGAAGATTTAATTCCTGCGGAATTGACTTGTAAGAAGTCCATACACGCTCGATTTCTTCGAGGCTTGGTTTTTTATCATCAGGTAAATCAAACTCAAGGCTAACACATGCTGTATGTCCGTCAACAACAGGTACACGTGTACAAGTTGAAGAAACTAAAGGACCAGAAGCATTTTCTATCTTTCCGTCTTTTACGGTTCCAAGAATTTTAAGACATTCTTTTTCTGTCTTTTCTTCTTCGCCACCAATAAAAGGAACGATATTATCAATCATGTCAAATGATGCTACCCCTGGGTATCCGGCCCCTGAAGTAGCCTGGAGAGTTGTTACAATCATTCTCTTAACAGGATAGCCTGCCTGAATGAGTGCATGAAGCGGCATCATATATGTCTGCAAAGAACAGTTTGGCTTAACTGCGATAAAGCCTTTATCCCAGCCGTGATGCTTTTTCTGTTCTGCAATTACATCAAGGTGTGAGTAGTTGATTTCTGGAACGAGCATAGGAACATCTTCTGTCCAGCGGTTAGCAGATGCATTTGAAACAACAGGAATTCCTTCTGCAGCGTATGCTGCTTCGAGAGCTTTGATTTCATCTTTTCCCATTTCAAGTGCAGAGAAAACAAACTGACATTTTCCGATTGCTTTCTTTTCGTCATTTGCATCTTCTACGATTAAGTTTGCAACGCCGGCCGGAATTTCTGCTCCGATTAACCAGCGGTTCTTTACTGCTTCACAATATGGCTTTCCTGCACTGCGAGGAGAAGCTGCTACATATGTAACTTCAAACCAAGGATGATTTTCCAGAAGCTTAATATAACGCTGTCCTACCATTCCGGTAGCACCAAGTACACCAACCTTAATTCTTTCTGCCATTCTTTTTATCCTCTAATAAAACTAAAATCAAAACCCGCTATATGCGAATCTTATATGTTACACTCATCCATTGCTTTTTCGATTGTTTTTTTAGCACTGTCTGTTACTTCTACAAGCGGAAGTCTTACAGTACCTGCGGGAAGCCCCTTATAGTTCATCGCATATTTAATCGATGTAGGGTTTCCGTCTACAAAAGCAGCCTTGAACATAGGAGCAAGACCGTAATGAAGTTCACGTGCCTTTGTAAAGTCTCCGTCAAGCCCTGCCTGAACTAAAGCTGCAACGCGGCCCGGACAGAGATTTGAAACAACCGAAATAACACCGTCTCCTCCAGCTGCAAGGAGAGGAAGAGTAAGTCCGTCATCTCCGCTTAAAACTGCAAAATCCGGTTTTTTATTTTTAATCTGAGCAATAACTTCCATCATCTGGTTAATATCGCCGCTTGCTTCTTTTACACCGGCAATATTAGGAAGCTGTGCAATTCTTACAAGTACATCAGTCGGGATATTTACACCTGTTCTTCCCTTGATGTTGTAAACAACGATAGGGATTCCAACTTTTGAAACTGCTTCAAAATGACGGAAAATTCCTTCTTTTGAAGGTTTGTTATAGTAAGGTGTTACAACGAGAGCATAGTCTGCTCCTACCCTTTTTGCACGTTCTGTATATGCAACTGCATCCCTTGTATTATTGCTTGAAGCTCCAAGAATTACAGGCACGTCTTTTCCTGTTGATTCCCTGAATGCCTTTACTTCTTCCATTAAAATTTCAATAAGAGTATCTTCTTCGCTTCCTGGTTTTTCATCAAGTGTAGGAGTTTCTGCAGTTGTGCCCAGAGGAACAAGGCCCGTAACTCCGCCTTCAAGCTGGAATTTTACATTCTGTCTGAATCCATCAAAATCTACCGAACCGTCTGAGTTCATCGGTGTGATCAAAGCCGTAAAAGTTCCCCGTAATCTGTTCATATTTTTCTCCATTTAAAATAAAGCATACGCCTAAAACTTAAGCATTGTCATATTACAACTTAGAGAGAATTTTTTCAATATAAGTAAAGTTTTACTTTAAACCTTGTAGCTCATGATAAGGTTGTTTACAGAAACCGCAAGATCCATATTCTGCTTTGACTGAGCAGCAATCTGCGAAGCAAAGTCGCTCATAGTACCCAGATGTTCATTTGCAGAAGTTCCGCTTTCAAGAATACGTACAGAAGAATGCTTTAATTCCTCGATACGGTTTACCGTATGCAGAGTATTGTCTTTCATGGTTTTTGAAGATGCCTTTATTTCTTCTGTTGCCTGGAAAAGTATGTTCATCATGTTAAGGACTTCGTGTGCACCTTCATTCTGCTGTTTCATACCGGCCTGAACTTCATGAAGGAGATCATCCATATCCTTAATCTTGTCTCCAAGCGAACTGAACGATGCGGCACTTTCTTTGGAAACATTTACGATTCCGGAAATTGCCTTCGAAATATCATTTATGAGTTTTTTAACAGCCGTAGACTGCTTTGCAGAGTTTTCTGCGAGCTTACGGATTTCATCAGCAACGACAGAAAATCCTTTTCCTGCAGCACCCGCATGAGCTGCCTCAATTGCCGCGTTCATGGCAAGAAGGTTTGTCTGCGAAGCAATGCTTGAAATAACTTTGTTGGCTTCGTCAAGCTGGTGAGCCTGTGCTGCAATCAAGTCTACTTTAGAAGTTAAATTAGTCTGCTTTTCTTTACCTGCTTCTGTTTCATTTACGATTATTTCATATTCATTTGCAATTTTAGAAATATTCGTATCTGCAACAGAAATATTTGCAGAAATCTGTTCAATTGCACTTGATGACTGCTGTACAGCATTTGATTCCTGAATGATTTTTTCATCAAGAATTTTTACTGCATTTTCTACTTCGTGAATTCCGTCAGTAACAGCTTCTGAAAGTGCATTCTGATCATCTGCTTTTGAATAAATATCTTCGATTGATTTTTTTGCGTTTGAAATAAGTGTAACACTTTCATCATTCTGAGCAGAAAGCGTAAAACTGTTTTTAGAAAGTTTGTCGATTGAACCTGATATCTGTCTTACCATCGCCTGAAGCTGTTCTATCATTTCGTTGTAAGCAAACGAAAGCATATCAAGTTCTGTTTTTCCATTTATTTTAAGACGCTGTGTTAAATCTCTCGCACCAGACGAAATTCCTATCATCGCCTGTGTAACATTATTCATCCTCTTAAAGAATATATTTACAAAAATAAAAATCATTGCACATGAAAAAAGTGCTGCACAAAGAGAGATTCCTAAAAGAAGAAGTCTTCCCTCACTGATCATTTCTTCAAGAGCAGCTACATCATAATCACATGCAAGAAATCCAATTGATTTTCCCTGATAAACAATCGGATAATAAACAGTCTGAGTCCATCCCCACTCATCCTGTTCCAGTAAACCAGAACTAACTATTTTCTGCTCACGAAGACATTCATGCGGATATTTGCCGTAACTTTCGATATTTTCTACAGTTCCAAAAGGACTGAATTCTTCTGAAAAAAATGGCCCTGAACCATCAACAATGTATTTAAATTCATTTCCTTCTATATCACCATTAACCGGTGCCATAGTATAAAGATACTTACATCCAAGCTGCTTTTTTAAATCAAATAATTTACTGTAGAGGAATTTATAATATTCATCTTCTTCTGTTCCGTATTTTACAAGAGCATCGAACTTCTCCGGTTCAATCCAGACATTAGCTCTGTATATTGCAGAAATTCCACGCTGCGCAAAAGCTTCTATCGAAGTATTTTCTGTTATCTTTACTCCAACAAGTGTTATAGTAACTGTTGATATAATCAATGCAAAAAATGATATGACAAGGAATCTGATTTTATAACCTATTTTCACCTTAAACCTCTTAACCTTTCTCTTAATTATAGCAAACTTTGATGTTTTTTCAACGAGTTTTTTTCAATAGAAACTCTTTTTTATATCTGCTATAATAAATTCCGCAGGGAAAACCTGTATTTATTAATGCAGACAGGCGGAATAAAATATGGTCGGAAATACTTTTGGAACAGCCTTTAAGGTAACGACTTTTGGCGAAAGCCACGGAGACTCACTCGGAGCGGTAATCGACGGAATTCCTTCGGGAATCAAACTTGATGTAAAAAAAATACAGGACGCTCTGGATAGAAGAAAGCCGGGTTCTACTGACGGCAAAAAATCAAGTGCCGTTACAGCAAGAAAAGAAGACGATAAAATTAACATAATTTCGGGCCTTTTTAACGGCTTTACAACCGGAACACCGCTCTGCTTTGTAATAAAAAACGAAAACCAGCATTCCTCTGACTACAGTGAGCTTTCTGTAAAAATGCGGCCTGGACACGCAGACTATACTTACTTAAAAAAATACGGTTTCCGAGACTATCGCGGCGGCGGAAGATCTTCTGGCCGTGAAACATGCGCGCGCGTAGCTTCTGGAGAAATTGCACGGCAGGTAATAAACTTTATTACAAAAGCAAAAACCGGCAAAAACGAAGTTACAGCTACAGCCTACACTTTAAAAGCTGCCGGAATCAAATGCAGTAAAATCAACTTTTCAGAAATTAATAAAAACCAGATGCGCGCGCCTGACAGCAATGCCGCCCTTAATATGCTTGAAAAAATCGAGGAGCTTCGTAAAAACGGTAACAGCGCCGGAGGAATCATCGAATGTCAGATTTCTAACCTTAATGCCGGAATCGGAGAGCCTGTTTTTGACAAACTCGATGCAGTTTTAGCACATGCAATGCTTTCTATCGGTGCCGTAAAGGGAATTGAATTTGGTTCCGGTTTTGATGCTGCAGATTCTGACGGACTTTCGAATAACGACCCGATGACGGTAAAAAATTCAAAGGTAAATTTTATTTCCAATAACGCAGGCGGTATTTTAGGCGGGATCTCAAACGGAGATAAAATTGTGTTCAGACTGGCTGTAAAGCCTGTTCCAAGCGTTTTTATTGAACAGCAGACTGTTGAAGCAAAAATAAACCCTGATTCCCCAGACGACCCGGATAAAATCAAGTTTAAAAATGCAAAGCTTAAAATAAAAGGCAGACATGATGTCTGCCTCTGCCCTCGCATTGTACCTGTCGTAGAAGCAATGACTTACATTGTCCTGGCCGACATGATTCTTCGCTCTTAAACTAAAGTTCACTTACAGGAACTATTTCGTAGTCCGCATCTAACAGTGAGTTTATAAGAAGTTCAAGCTTCTGTGCAAATGTCTCACTGCTGTCTGGATTAGAAAGTCCGATTGTAACCGGAATTATCTGGCTTTCGATTGTCTTTCCGGGTTTTGTATCCATTGATTTATAATCAACAGGGAAATCTATATAACTGTAACCTGCACTTGTACCTGCATCACGAATCATCTTAGTACTGCGGTAAAAAGGTGCGTGCCATAAAAGAGCAAGTTCTTTTTTTGTTGCCTGATAATATTCATCTTCATTTCGTGCAAGACCGTTTTTAATATAATCTTCACTCAGTGTAAAAAACTTATCCGTTAAATCTACACAGGCATAGAAAAGGGAACCTACTTCTGCACCACTTAAAGCAACCTTTCTTGTATCAGACGGATATCTTCGGATAAATTCTCCGTTAATGAAGTATGTCGGTCTGATGTTATATTTATGACAAAGTTCTATTACAGAGTTTAAACCGTCGGCACTGTCAAGAAGATCAAACACAAGAGCAATTTTTCTTCCCGGTGCGGTTTTCTGAACAGTCTCTTTATAGAGTGCAAATGTGTTTACTTTTCCTGTAAGGCATCTTACATAAATTCCGTTATCATAACGCGCATTCTTTGCCTTAGCAGTATAGATTCTGTAGTTTTCGTTCTGCACTTCTGTCTTTACAGGCTGTGCAGATTCAAACGGCATCCATGTATTTTTTTCTGGATTATATACACTATATTTTGCATCATTTTTTGATTTTGCGATTATCTGCCCCGTAACACTATCCCATGCAGCAATCTTACATGAAGAAAGGAAAAGAAGTTTCTGTTTTTTTGTTTCTACATTATAAACACTTACATTATCTTCGTTTCCTACAACAAGTTCCTTTGTGTTTCTCCAGCATATCGACTCGATTTTAGAACAGGCAATTTTTGCAACCATATCCCATGAACCGACTGTATAAACCGAAACTTCGTTTGCAGAAGGAACTGCTGCATATCCTCCGTCATTTGAAACAGTTACCTTAAGCGATGTATCACCAAATGAAGAAAGTTCTTTTAAAGAATTTTTTGAATCAAACGTAAAAATGCTGCAGTTTCTTAAAAAGCCTGATGATGCACCAACTCCCGTAAGACTGTTAACCCAGAAAATAGGTTTAGAATTCTTTGGCCATACAACATCAATTTTATATGAATTGTAAAGGGTACTCATATGAGAGAAACTGCTTAAAGGTTCAACATAAAGAGCATTTCCAGAAGTATCAAGTTCATAATACGAAACCGAAGAATCTGCCTTTACGATTATAATCTGTGATGCGTCAGAGTTTACATAAAACTTCATATCCTTACTTGAAAATTTTTCCCAGAGACGTCCAAGAATTTTTCCAAGAGGGAAATAATTTGCATACATTCCGAAAGTTGCAAACTCGCGTGAATCAATAAGATAAATTATATCGCTGTCTATAAAAACAAGTTTGTCGCTGTTAACCCACTGCACGCTTTCGATTGTTCCGGTTCCGATTCTTCTGCAGTGTTCGGCAACCTGAAGTCCTTTAAACATTGCATCAGGTGTAGAAAAGTAAATTGAATTTCCTTTCTGATATACAAAGTGTTTTGAATCTGCTGCCCATTTTACAGGAAGTTCAGAATAACTGTATGGAACTTCCTTATCAAGTATTACATATTTTCTTGATGCAACTTCCTGAATTATAAGTTCACCGGTTGAAGAACTTACTTTTCTCATGAATACAAGATAAAGCCCGTCAGGACTTGCAATGACAGGACTCAAAGAAAATGATTTTTCAGGAATTACAGAAGTTCTTGCTATCCAGTTTAAGCTTTCGTTTTCAAAATCGTAGATTGCAGTTCCGAAACGGTTTCTTACCTGAATAAATTTCCCATTTCCGATAGAGTTTAACTGTTCCGGATAACATGTAAGGATATCCGGAAGATTTGATGAAGTTATGCTTTCTGTTCCGGAGAGCTTATGCGAAAACAATGCAGAATACGAAATTACTCCCGGCTTATCATGTGTTACAGTGTAAAGAACTGTATCATCGTCATTAATCGCTAAATTGTCAAAACTTATTCCTGCAAAACCCATGCCGGGTATTAAAATAATAAGTGCAAGGAATAATGCAGAAAAGTTTTTTTTCATTTATGCATCTCCGAGCAGAGGACAAGAGAATCAAGTTCTTTTTTTAACTGATTCAACTTGTCTCCCATTTTTTCTATTTTTTCCACGCGGCTGTTATTCTGAATTTCTTCAAGCCGGTTAAAAATTTCTTCCATTCTGTCTTCTTCTGACATCATTGAAATTTTTGACTGACCGCACCATGGACAGTAAACAAATTCTTTTTCAATAGTACGGCCGCAGCCACCGCAAATGCAAACTGGTATCATCTGTATAATTTCCTATTTAATTAAAGTTAATGGATCAACAACCTTTCCGTTTTTGTAAACCGTAAAGTGTAAATGTGGACCAGTTGAATATCCGGTACTTCCTACAAGACCAATTCTTGTTCCCGTATTTACTTCCTGGTTAAGAGTACACAATTTTTTGGACATATGTCCATACAAACTCTGGTAACCATTCTGATGATCTATTATAACATAGCTTCCGTAAATATTTGACCATCCGCATGCAACAACTTTTCCAGAAAGAGCTGCATAAATCGGAGTACCCGAACTGATTGCCATATCAATTCCAGGGTGGTACTGTTTAACTCCTGTAAACGGATCCGAGCGGTAGCCGCAGCGTGAAGTCAAACGCCAGAGAGTTGTCTTTAAAGGGTTTACAAATGTATCGCCCATTGCACGACGCAATGTATTTTTATCAAGCTTTGCTCCAGGAATAAAAAGTGATTTTCCAACAGCGAGGATTTCAGAATCAAGATCATTTGTATCAAGAATGTCTTCTACAGAAATCCCGTACTTCTTTGCAATTCCCTGGATTGTATCTGCAGTCTGAACCTTGTACATAAGTCCGTCAACAGATGGAATTACAAGTTTCTTTCCTGCATTGAGCGAGCGTACGTTATCAATATTATTTACAGCAATTATCGTTGAAATATTATTCAAGTGGAATTTTAAGCTTATTCCGCTTATAGTGTCGCCTGCCTTTACAGTGTAATTTGTAAAACTTACAGGTTCCTTAAATGAAGCAGCGCTCACTGCTCCCGCAATCGAACCGTCTTCTTCTACGTTTTCACCGTCATTTAGCGCAAGACGTGACATTTCGCGGTTTAAAATATCAAATTCTGATTCTTCTATATCAAGCGGAATCGGATTAGTCCTTCCCTCGAGGTAAGACATTACATTGTATACTGCAACCGGAACTGCAGCAAAAACTGCCGCAATCGGGAGTATATACCAGAAGTGAAGCACTTTTCTTAAAACAGTTCTCGGATTTATTCCAAAGCTTGGAAGGGCAATTGCCCTGCTCTTTTTTGGCTTAACATTTGATGAGGTAAATTGAACAGGCGTATAGTAATTTCTACAAGCTCCCCTTGTGCCCGGTTTTTTGAGAGACGACAAAGTTTTTAAAAAATTAAATTTTTTCTGCCGGTTATCAGGACGGCCACCCACGTAACTGATTATTTCCATATTAAGACTATCGACAGATTCTTTTTCACATATTAGAATAAAATAGTATGGAAAAGAATAAACCTATTTCTATTATTTACTGCATTTTTACGGGTTTAATCATAGCAGCGGTTTTTAAGCTTTTTATCTTTGAGTCGCTTACAGTTGAAGGTTCAAGCATGAATCCGACTTTAAAAAACAATGAAACAATATATGTAAATAAATGTGCATACGGTCTTGTAAATCCCTTCGGAGCAAATCTCCTTATCAAATGGTCAGAGCCTCACGAAAACGACATCGTAATCTACCTTTACAATAACAACCTCGTAGTAAAACGCTGCGTTGCAACAGAAAACAGCACACTAGATTATTTAACAAATTCAAGTTATATTTTATTAGTGAATCTTACTACTCAGATTCCGCTTTCAGAGGAACAGTACAAAAACCTTAAAAACTGTCCTAAAGTGCCTGAGGGGTATATTCTTGCAGTCGGTGATAATTACACAGAGAGTTTTGATTCACGAAATTATGGATTTATTCCTGTAACTAACATACTGGGGAAAGTTATATGCAGGTAAACAGTTTTTTTTCTAAATACAGGCTTATCGTTTTAGGCTCTGTAGGCATTGTCTTTACTTCTATAATTTTATTTGCATTTGCAAAACTTGCAGTTACCCCAAAGCAGTCTCTTGCCACTCCTGTTCCTCAGGTTGAACGCGGATCAATCGTAGACCGAAACGGAAAGCCTCTCGCTGTTCAGACAAACTTCTATCACTTTGGTGTTACACCTAAAAACATTACTGATGTAGAAGAATTTTCTTCTGCAGTTGCACCGACACTTGGAATTTCAAAGAATGAAATTACACAGTTAATCGAAAATGCAAAATCAAATCCAAAAACTTCAAGATTCATTTACATAAGAAAAAAAATTGATCAGGTTACATACGAAGAACTCCGTCAGATTATAAAAGAAAAAAAATATACGTTTGCGCGCTTTGATAAAATTCCAGGAAGGATATATCCCGAAAACGAACTTGCATCGCAGTTAATCGGTTACATGGGTGATGATGGCGTAGGTCTTGCCGGAGTTGAATACTCAATGCAGCGTTATCTCTCACCTGTTCCAAAATCTAATCAGGGAAAAGTTGAACAGGGTAAAAATGTTTATCTTACAATCGACGCAAACTTACAGTACAAGCTTGAAAAAATTGCAAAGGAAGCTCTCGAAACAACTCAAGGTGCAAACATAATGCTTCTTGCAGCAACTGCAAAAACAGGCGAAATACTTTCGTACGTAAGTCTTCCTTCTGTAAACTTAAATGAATATTCAAGTGCAACAATTGAACAGACAATCGATCGTCCTGCAATAACTCAGTTTGAACCTGGTTCGGTTTTTAAAGTGTTCAGCATTGCATCTGCATACGATGAAAACTGTTTTCGACAGGATGAACTTTTTTTATGTGACGGAATTTTTGAAAAGAAAATGACATCAGGTGAAAAAGTAAAGATTACATGTCTTTCTCATCACGGTTATCTTACAGCACGCGGTGCACTTGAAATGTCATGCAATGATGTTACTGCTCAGATTACAGACAGATTAAATACAGAAACCTTTCTTGCAAAACTGCGCGGTTTTGGATTTGGACAACGCACAGGACTTGAAGTTCCGGGTGAAACGACAGGTTCTTTAAAAGGAACAAATGACAAATACTGGTCGGCACGTTCAAAGATGACAATTTCAATCGGACAGGAAGTCGGAGTTTCTGCAATCCAGATGCTCGAAGCTGCAACTTATATTGCAAATAAAGGAAAAGGTGTTCAGCTTACAATCCTGTCGCAGATTACAGATAAAGAAGGCAATGTTGAGTATTCACATGAACCTGTATACAGACAACAGGTAATAAAACCAGAAACTGCAGAATATATTCTAAGCTGTATGCAGACAGGAGCCGAAAAAGGTATCGGATGGCGAGCAAACCTCGAAGACCTTTCTATCGGTGTTAAAACCGGAACCGCTCAGATGCCGGACACAAAAAACGGCGGCTACAGCGAAACAGATTTTCTTTCTGACTGTCTCGCGTTTTTCCCTGCAGAAGACCCTGAAATCATTCTCTACA
>CAJORB010000088.1:0-11207 GCA_905236565.1 uncultured Treponema sp.
GCCGGTGTAGGCGGTGTATGCCGCGCCTTAAAAAAGCTGAACAGAACAAATACCCATGTCGTAGTTTTTGACGAAACTCCATCGACAAAAGAATTTATTCACTCAGGGCTTATAAAATTTACGATCGGGCAGGAACCAGAAATGCAGGGCTACATGGGAATCATGCGTCTTTTTTCGTGGCTCATGGAAGAAGGTAAAAGATCTTCGACCGATTACATTACGCAGACTATAATTAAAATACGCGAAAATATAGCGGAATAATCCTTTTTCATGTATAATCAGACTTATGAAAAATAAGTTGAATAAGGAACTTGCAGTCTGCGGATTTGCCGCCGTAAAGACACTCGAAAAAAATAATCCCGAAAAAATCCGCCGGCTCTATTTTACAAAAGAGCGCTCTCCCCTTTTTGGCGGTTTATGCAAGGCAATGTCAAAACGCAAAGCTCCTTACAACGTCGTAGAACCAAACGAGCTTGAAAAACTCTGCGGCAGCATCCACCATCAGGGTGTCGTTGCAATGATAGAAGAACCAAAAATAATTCCGATTGATACAAAAATCCTTAACGACATAATCACCAGAAATGAACACACAATTCTTCTTGACCGTGTAGGAAACGCAAACAACCTCGGAGCAATCGTAAGAAGCGCTGCGTTCTTTGGTATAAAAAACATCGTAATTCCAAACGACGAAGCGCAGAGTTCTATAACTACAAGTTCTTACAGAGTCGCAGAAGGCGGAATGGAATTTGTAAACATTTACTGCACAGATTCAATCTTAAAGCTTTTAAAAAGTGTCGAAGGAAAGATGGTCAGAATCGGAACCGATTTAAGCGCAAGAAAAACCGTGGGAGAGATTCAGAGTCTTTGCCGCGAAAAACCTGCTCTCATAATTCTTGGTAACGAAGAAAGCGGCATCTCAGAAGCAGTAAGAAAAAATTGTGACGAACTAGTAATCATTCCGTTCTATGGAATTAAGTCAGGGAAAGCATCGCCTGTAGACAGCCTTAACGTTGCACAGGCAGCATCAATAATTTTATATGAGCTATTAAAAAAATAAGAGGTGGGGAAAATGAAATATCTTATCTGCTCGGACATACACGGTTCTTTTGAATCATGTAAAAAAATCATTGAACAGTTTAATTCTCTAAAATGCGATTACATCGTTTTACTCGGTGACGTACTTTATCACGGACCAAGAAACGAAATCCCTTCGGGACATAATCCGCAGGAAGTCGCAAACCTTCTTAACAACTATGCAGATAAAATAATTGCATGTCGTGGAAACTGCGACTGCGAAGTAGATCAGATGCTTTTAAATTTTCCAATTACCCAGGATTATTCTCTCATACTCGATAACGGCACACGTATCTTTGCAACACACGGACACCTTTTTACACCGGATGATGAACGCCTTAACTATGATGTTTATTTTTCGGGTCACACACATATACAGGTTTTGGAACGCGGAAAGCACAACGCGATAATCTGCAACCCAGGTTCAACTTCGCTTCCAAAAGCGCAGTCAAGTTCTGGCTTTGCGGTTTACGAAGACCACTGTGTCATGCTCTATGATTTAGAGGGAACAAAATTAAAAACGATGTCACTCTAGAATCGTAATTTCTACGCGTCGGTTTTTTGCCATTCCTTCTTTAGTTGAATTCTCTGCAACAGGTTTATTACTTCCGCTTCCTTTTACGATAAATTTTACGTTATCCATTCCGCGGTCAGAAAGAGCCTGTGCAATTACTTTTGCGCGCTCTTTTGAAAGTTCCATTTCGCCTTTGATGTTTCCTGTAGATGCAGTGTGTCCTTCGACAAGAAGAAGAGTCACGTTTACACTTTTAAGAGCTTGTGCAATCTGATCAAGGCGCTGCGATTCGCCGTCGACAAGTTCGCTTGAGTCTGGCTTAAACTTCAGGTTAGAAATCGTAAGGCGTATTCCGGCGTTTGTTTTTTCTACTGTAAACTGCTCGTTGTCGCGCAATCCGGCATCACCTGTCACGTCGTTGTCGCGCAGGCTGGTATCAGCCCTAACATCGCGCGGATTTTTCATCACGCCCTCATCAAGCATTGCGACACGGTTTATTGTCGCGATAACATCTTCATCATCTGTCGACGGCGGATACTTTGTAAAGCATGCAAATGAGCCCTTAAACGAAACAGAATTTCCGTCAGAATATTTAAATGTTTCATCAATCGTGTCACGAATTACAACCGCAGCGCCCGTTGATTTTTCTACATAAATCGTAGCCCTGTGCGAACCGGATGCCTCGATAAGCTCCTTATCGCCACCAAAATCCAGATAAAATTTTGCACCGTAACGCGTTGCCCATCTTGCACTTAAAACAAAAATATCTTCACCGTTATAAACTTCATCATGTAGATATTCATATTCAACATAAAAAGGAATTTTTGTAATGACACCCTTGTTAAGCGGGTCGACTGCCCTTACAGCCTTTCCCGTCCATTTGTCACCCGGAACAATTTTCTTTGCAGTATATGTCGGAAAACATCTGAACGACGGATAACCGTTATCGTTTATCATTTCAAGTTTTCCGTCTTCAGAAATTTTAAATGAAGATTCAATTGATTCACTTATTTCTTTTTTTACACTCTGTGTGTTGCGTTTTGTAGCTTCGTCAACATAAAAATCACCGTCATAATAAACAAAACCATCGTCACACTCAGAGACAGAAATAAAAGATTTAACCTCCCGGCTTACAAGTCCCGTATACTTTCCGTTATCATAGCGTCGAAGATCAGTTCTTTCGCTGTACGTGTAGTTTTTTCCACCTGTATAAACAATCGCTTCCCTAAAATCATCTGCAAAAACAGTTGAGAAAAAACACATACAAACGATAAAAAATTTCTTCATTCCCTTCTCCAATGTAAAAATTTAAGAGAGCACTATTTATCTTTAAACTGAATTTTCTTTAGTGCCGAAACTCTTTCTACAAGTGTCGGATGATCATACTTAAAAAATGAATAGATTTTAGGCGGAAGTAATTCAGAAAGATTTTCACTGTTAAGTTTGATGAGCGCAGAAATCAAATCATCACTCTTACCGCATATCGTGGCAGCGTATTTATCTGCCTGATATTCATCACGACGGCTTGTAATTCCAGAAATCGGAGTCGTAACAAAACTTACGGCTTCATAAAGCAGCGTCGAAAGATAAAGCCCGATAAACTGATAATTAACGATATTCGTTTCGTTTACCATCATAAATCCAAACGAATTGTACAATTCAACATTCTGAGAAAGCAGATAAAGGACAAACATTATCAAAAACTCTATCGGAAGAATAAAAAGCACGCGCTTTAAAATATGCTTTAACTTGTAATGACCAAGCTCGTGTCCTAAAACTGCAACAAGCTCATCGGTCGTAAGCTGCTTTATCAGAGTATCATAGAGAACAATTCGTTTGGTTTTCCCAAAGCCAGAAAAATAAGCGTTTGAATGGTTACTGCGCTTTGAAGCGTCCATCACGAATAGTCCGTCATTTACAAACCCTGTTTTCTCAAGAAGTCCCTGGATTTTGTTTTTTAATTCACCTTCTTCAAGAGGAGAAAATTTATTAAAAAGCGGTGCAATAAATTTCGGATAAATTATCATCATTATAAAACTAAATGCAATCATTACAGAAGAAACTAAAATCCACCAGTTTGACGGAAATTTGTTCAGGATAAAAGTAACGGCGAAAACAATTATCAAACTTAAAATAATCGAAACGACCAGCCCCTTTATAAAATCAAGAATCCAGGTTTTAACAGTCATGTTTGAAAAGCCGTATTTTTTTTCGAGTTTAAAATGAAGATAAATATCAAACGGGATTCCTAAAATCTCAGAAGGAATTCCGATTAAAACAAGGAAAAGAAAAATATGAACAAAAGAATTTGTCGTTATTAAATTTGATTCAGCAAGTTTAGAAAATACAAAAGGATAAAAACCAAAAAGCACGAGACAAAGGTTAAGGGCTGTCCCCAAAACAGATTTCGGAATCCAGAAAAAATATTTTTCATTTTCATATTCCGTAATCTTTTTTAATTTTTCTTCGTCAAAGGCAGTTTTTGCAGCTTCTATATCCTTTAACTCATCAGGAATCACGCCGCCGTTTTTCTTTCTGGCAGCATAATCAATATACTCAAGAATGTGATTTGCAATAAAAGTTAATGCAATACCGGCAATATAAATCCATACAAAACAGTTAGAAAAATTTAATACCATAGTTGTATTTTACTATAAAATACGGGATTTTTAAACCATTGCCGTAACAGAAAAAAATTATTACTATTATTGTTATGGATATGAAAATTTTTGAACAGCTGGAACAGGACCTCAAAACCGACGGCTTACAGGGAAGCGACTCTGCAATCGCAAATATCTTTCTTTTAAAGCCAAAATACAATACAGAACTATATCTTGGACAGGATTTTTTCTTACGCTATTACCACGGAAGAGAAAACAGAACAGGCTACGCTTTCCCGCTCCCGCTCAAAAACTCAAAAATCACTCACGACAACCAGACAGAATACCTTAAAAATGCATTCACCCATATCCTCGACAAAAACTCAAACGATGCAAAAAACGGCGACAACCCGATCCGCTTTTGTCTTTTTACACTGAATCAAAAAAACGCCTTTGATAAATTTCTTGAAGAAAACTTTCCTTCGTATAAGGTAAACTGGAATTCTCTTCGTGATGATTCTGACTATATATATCTTCAAAAAAATCTTGCAGAGCTTCCCGGTCCTGTACTTCACAAAAAGAAAAACCGTGTTTCAAAATTTCTTCGTACTTACGAAAACAAGTGGGAATATAAATCTTTCCCGGAAGAGGATATTGCAGACGATATTCTCTTAGTCGAAGAACAATGGTTTAACGAGCGAAGTAATGATGTAGAAAAATCTTTTGACGAAAAATCACTCCTCCTTGAAAAAGAAAGCATAAAACTTGCTCTAGAAAACCATAAGCTTTTAAGTATTACCGGAGGAGTAATTTACATCGAAGGCAAACCATGTGCAATGTGCCTTGCAAGTCCTGTTTCTGATGACACGCTTGATGTTCATTTTGAAAAAGTTCTTTCGCAATATGCACAGAACGGTGGTTATCCTGCAATAAACAATTTCTTTGCAAAGACAAAAGACTCATATCTTTATTTTAACCGCGAAGAAGATGTCGGCGTCGAAGGATTACGAAAAGCAAAGCTTTCTTATAAGCCGGAAATTCTTTTGGACAAATATTTCGGGACTCTTGAAAAATGTTAAGTAAGATTTTATCAAAAGAAGAATGCGCCTCATGTAAATTCTGCTGTAGCTTCAGAAGACAGAGTCTCTGGGAAACTCCACTTTTTGACGAAAAACAGATGAATGCTGTTTTAGAAAAATACCCGGGTGTAAAATTTACAGAAGTACCTTCGAGCATTAATCAGAGTGTGCGTAACAAAAAAATCTACACCGTAAAGCTTTCTGACAAATACAAAACCGACGACAGCGAAGAAGAAGTTTCGTGTCCGTTTTTAGACAGCACTAAAGGCTGCATTTTGCCGCGCGATTTAAAACCCTTTGACTGCAGTATATGGCCGCTTCGTGTAGTACGTTCTGATGATAAAATCAAAGTTGTTCTTACTCCAACCTGCAGCGCAATTAATAAAATTGAGCTTAGTGACGTTAAAAAATTTGTAAAAGAAGAGCTTGAAGAAAAGATCCTTATATATGCAAAGAGTCATCCCGAGATTATCAAGGATGACTCTGATTTTTTCGTTAAATTATAAACTGTAAATGCCACATCGGGATTTTTTTTAAATTCCGCACGCGCATAAACTTTTCTATCTGTTACAGGTTTACTCAACCGTTACAGATTTTGCAAGATTACGAGGCTTATCAGGATTGTTTCCTTTTAATACAGAGCAGTAATATGCAAAAAGCTGAACCGGAATAATCGAAACGATTGCTGCAAACATACCTTCTGTTTCTGGAACAGTAATTACTGTATCAGCACTTCCGTTAAATACAGATGTGTCACCCTGACCGATTATGAGAGTTGCAGCACCACGCGATTTTACTTCTTCCATATTGCTGTTGATTTTTTCGTAAAGTGCTTTCTGAGTTGCAATTCCTACAACAAGTGTATCTGTATCAATAAGAGCAATCGGTCCGTGTTTAAGTTCACCTGCTGCAAAAGCTTCGCTGTGCATGTAACTTACTTCTTTAAGCTTAAGTGCACTTTCAAGACTTGATGCGCTGTCAATAAGACGACCGATATAGAATACTTTGCTCTTGTTAAAATTCTGTGACGCAAATTTCTGAACAATACTCTGATCTTTTAAAACCTGTTCAACTTTTTCTGGAACTTCATTTAAGCTAGAAAGAAGTTTTTCATATTCTGGTTTTGAAATCGTATTTCTTGAATAAGCCATCTTAAGTGCAAGAAGACAGAGGCACATAAGCTGTGTTGTATATGCTTTTGTCGAGGCAACTGCAATTTCAGGACCCGCCCATGTATAAATTACTTTGTCTGCTTCGCGGCTTGCAGTAGAACCTACACAGTTTGTAATTGCGATAACCTGAGCGCCCGCTTCTTTTGCAAGGCGAAGGGCTGCAAGAGTATCAGCTGTTTCTCCAGACTGGCTTATGATGATTACAACATCTTTGTTAGAAATAATCGGATTTCTATAGCGGAATTCACTTGCAACATCCACTACAACCGGAACGCGCGCAAACTCTTCAAAAATGTAGCGTGCTGCAACACCGGCGTGATATGCAGTTCCGCATGCAGTAATTATGATGCGTTCAACATTCTTAAAGATAGAAGAAAAATCCATCTCATCAAACTTGATGTCTACAGGTTTATTTCCCTCAAGAACAAGTCTCGGATGAAGTGTATCTCTAAGAGCCTTTGGCTGTTCATAAATCTCTTTAAGCATAAAATGAGCATATCCGCCCTTTTCTGCAGAAGCCATGTCCCAGTCAACATGGAAAGGTTCTTTAATAATCTTTTCGCCATCTTCTGTAAATAAATCAACATGGTCAGAATAAACGACAGCAAGTTCTTTCTGATCAAGAAAGTAAACTTCGCGTGTATATTCAAGAACTGCAGGAACATCACTTGCAATAAAGTTTTCACCTTTGCCAAGCCCTACGATAAGAGGGCTGTCTTTTCTTGCTGCAATAATGCGGTCAGGGTAATCCTTGCAGATTACACCGAGTGCATAACTTCCTTCTAGCTTTTTGAGCGCAAGTTTTACAGCTTCAAAAATATCATTTGTCTGTTCATAGAAAAAGTTTACAAGATGTGCAATCACTTCTGTGTCTGTCTGGCTTTTAAAAACAATTCCCTGAGCCTGGAGTTGTTCCTTTAACTTTGCATAGTTTTCTACGATTCCGTTATGAACGATTGCAATAGAACCGCTTACGTTTGTATGCGGATGTGCGTTAATGTCGCTTGGCTCCCCGTGAGTCGCCCAGCGGGTGTGTCCGATTCCGATTGAACCTTTGATAACCTCTTTTACAACCATTTCTTCGAGAACTTTCAAAGCACCCTTTGCTTTTCTTACAAGAATCTCGTCGTCATTCATTACGGCAATACCTGCGCTGTCATAACCGCGGTATTCAAGCTTCTTTAAAGTATTAATTAAAACCGGAGTTGCTTCTTTGCAACCTACATATCCAACTATTCCACACATTATAAGTTAATCTCCGCAGACTGTTTATCAATTCCCTTAAGAAGAGGTTTTACTTTTTCTACTAAAGCAGTTACCTGTTCAGGACATCTTCCGATATAAAGTGAAGGTGTTAAAAGTTTATTCATCTCTTCTTCTGTAAGACCAAATTCTTTTTCTTTTGCAAGGCGAGAAAGTAAATCACATTCTTCACCGTTTTTCATTTTTGCAGTTGCTTCCATAGAACACTTTCTGATTATTTCATGAAGCGTCTGACGGTTACCGCCGCGTTTAACTGCTTCCATCATAAGATTTTCTGTTGCAATAAACGGTAAATATTCGCGGCATGTTTTTTCTACAATCTTTTCATTAACATGAAGACCGTCTGTAACATTCTGTGCAAGGCGTAAAATTGCATCGCAGCATAAAAATCCTTCTGGTAAAGATATGCGGCGGTTTGCAGAATCATCAAGAGTGCGTTCAAGCCACTGAGTACATGCAGTCATCGGCGCATTCAATGCATCTGCCATTAAATAACGGGCAAGCGAACAGATTCTTTCGCTTCTCATAGGATTTCTTTTATATGCCATTGCAGATGAACCAATCTGATTTTTTTCGAACGGTTCTTCAACCTGGCGATCATGCTGTAAGAGTCTTATATCGTTTGCCATTCTGTAGCAGCTCTGTGCAACAGAAGAAAGCGCGTTAAGAATGCGGCTGTCAACTTTACGGGGATATGTCTGTCCCTGAACGTCAAAGATTTCTGTAAAACCAAAATCTTCTGCAATCATTTTGTTAAGCTGGTCACATTTTTTTCCGTCACCTTCAAACAAATCCATAAAGCTGGCTTCTGTTCCGGTTGTACCGCGGCAGCCAAGGAACTTTATATTTTCGATTGCAAAATCAATTTCTTTTAAGTCAGAAAGGAAATCCTGCATCCATAAAGTTGCACGCTTACCGACTGTTACAAGCTGTGCCGGCTGGTAATGTGTATAACCGAGTGTAGGTAAATCTTTATATTTATCTGCAAAATCACAGAGATTTGAAATTACTTTTAAAAGTTCACCGCGAAGATATTTTAAACCGTCTCTGTAAATTACCAAGTCTGCATTGTCCGTTACATAGCAGCTTGTTGCTCCAAGGTGAATGATTCCCGCAGCCTGAGGTGCTACCTGACCATAAGCATAAACGTGTGCCATTACATCATGGCGAACTTCTTTTTCGCGGGCTTTAACTACATCATAGTCGATGTCAGTAACATGATCCTGAAGCTCAAGAACCTGCGATTCTGTCACAGGAAGCCCTAAAGTCATTTCTGCCTTTGCAAGAGCAACCCAGAGCTTTCTCCATGTCTGATACCTCGTATCCGACGAAAAAAGTTTTAACATATAGTCTGATGCATATCGTGATGACAACGGTGTTTCGTAAGTTTCTGTCATAAAATCTCCAAATGATAAATATATCGTAATTCTACCAAGAATCCGTATTTCTTTCAATCTAAGGTTTTATGCTGAATTTACTCAAAAACTCAGTGTATTTATGGAAATTCCGAGTTTATTTTTTGGAGAAATACTGCAGTTTTTTTAAAAAAATTCAGCCTGAAACTTGACATGCAGATAGTTTAAATATAATCATAAATTAATATTAAAAAGTATGGAGCTTATCATGAAAAAAGTTTTACTATTTACGGGCGTAGTGTTTCTATGCCTGCTCGGTTGTTCTGTCCCTTCTGTAAAGACAGTTTACAAGGCAAAAACAAATCAACAGACTTCATCATCATATGTCGTCCTCAATCCAGACCAGAATCTTGCTTCTCAGATTACAAGACCAAACTGCACTTACGAAGTTCCTTATGGCTTTGACCTCGAAGGAAGAGACCTGGTTCTTCCACAGTCAGTTGATTTAAAATTTACCGGCGGTCAGATTTACAACGGTAACGTTGTTTTTAACGACACTTACCTCGAAGGCTTTGTAAGGTTTTCAAAATGTACTTACAGCGGAAAAATTGCAACCGGAGAAGTTAACCTGTCATGGTTTGATTTTGAAGACGGGAAAACAAGACTCGTCGTTCTTGGAAATACGCGCTACACTTTAAAAACTCACAGCGCGGCAGTTCTCGAATCAATCATCAATGCATGCGATGGCGGGACAGTTATCGTTGACCAGCTTTTCGTTACGACTAAAGCAATCAACATTACCGGTACAGTTACACTCAAAGGATTAGACAGTAACGAAGGCATCTATGCAACAAGATCCCAGAACGCAGAATACGGTTTTATAAATGAAAATACTTCTGCATTTATCGCTAAACCAGGCTCAAAAGTTTCGATGTATGGTATAACCGTTTTAGGTTATATGTCTCTTTACATTTCTGGAAATATCTGGGAAAAAGAGTATGGTAACGGAACTCATCTGGCAAGTCCTTATTCGCTCTGCGGTCTTGAACTTGAACAGGGAGCAACTGCAGTAAAGATTCACGACAGCACATTTACAGCCTGGACTTATGGAATCCGTTCAAACGGCGGCACAATCGGAGAAGTAAAAAATACTTACTTCAGTTCATGCAGATTCGGTTTCTATGCAGACGGAACAAGTAATTTTACATGTCTCGGATGCAGATTCAACACAAACCTTCTTAACTTTCGCTTTCATGAAAGAAACCTTGATAACTATGTAGATGAGCACGTTCGTCTTACCAAAACAGACGGTGACCAGATTCGTAAAATCGGCGCAGGACTTTATTTAAAGAACTGTTCTAACGTTAAAATCAAAGAATGCCGTTTTGAATTTAATTTCATTCACGCAACGCTTGACGAAACAAACAGAAATATAGATATCGAAAAATGTATTTTTGACACAGGAACAATTGCACAGGTTATGATTTATAATGCAGACGCAGCAAGAAACACCGTAACAGTATTTCCAAAGCCATCTTATTCAAACATCAACATTACAGGAAATACATTTGCGCGCGGAGCACGATGTGACTTTTCAGACCAAACGGGAAAAACAAGTTATCCAGGATTTGGAATTTTCTACATTGTAGAAGGAAATAACCGTGGATCTACAATTAATATTACCGACAATATTGTTTCGGACCAGATGGAAGTAGAAAAAGGCCGAAACGTAAAATACGAAGAATCAATTTTCTGCATTCACAATACTTCGACAACTTCAAAGCTCATATCAACAGGAAATTCATTTAACAGCGCAAAGGCAGAAAATGTCTATGATGTTGTTTCGGGAAGTTCAGGAACCTACACGATTACCGCACAAAATAACAATAACGGTAGTCTCAATCTGACATCTGGAACCACTTCAGTTCTAAATTTTAATTAAAAGGTCGTAAATATGAAAAAGTTTTTAATAATATTATTATCGATTTCTGCACTATTTATTTCTTGTAAAGCTCCAACTGCAAGCGAAAATGTAATTCTTCTGGACAGGCTTCCTACTGATACCTCCTATGGTTTTTTATATCTGTCTGACAAAGAAAGTTTTGCTTCACAGATAAAACTTGATCACATGATTTATTATATCGACAGTA
>CAJORB010000089.1:0-8425 GCA_905236565.1 uncultured Treponema sp.
GAAAACCAGAAATTCCACCAGGATGGTTAGTTTTAAACGGGCAACCTGTAGAAAACGATTTAGCATATCAGCAGATTTATACTCTGGTTTGAAAATCGCCATAAAAAAAGCGAATAATATCTTTCATGACAGGTATATCATTCTTGATTACAACACACCCGAAGAAAAAATATATCACTGCGGTTCATCGTCAAAAGACGGAGGCAGAAAAATCACGACAATAACAAAGATAGATGACTCATCACTTTACAAACCGTTACTGGCAAAATTACAGAATAATCAGAAGCTTCAACTTAAGTAAAAAGTTTTTTACCATTACACGTTATTTTATCCTTACCCCTCGCACAACTTACAGAACTCATCGATCTCTTTGATGTACATTTCGATTCCGGTTTGCCAGAAATCTTTTTTTGTGATGTCAAAGCCGGCTTTGCGGCAGAGGTCTTCACAGCTCATTGAACCAGTGTCGGCTAAGAGTGAGCAGTATGTGTCTGCAAATGCGCTGCCTTCTTTCTTAAATCGTGAATAAAGTCCTGCCGAGAATAATTGTCCGAATGCATACGGGTAATTATAAAAATCCAGGTCTACGCTGTAGTAGTGTGTTTTTACAGCCCACATGTATTCGTGGCGCTCAGAGTTTAATCCGTTGCCGTACGATTTTTCCTGTGCGTCGCGCATGAGGCGGCAGAAATCTTCTGAACCGAGTTCTCCGTTTTTGCGTTCTTCGAATACTGAGCGTTCAAAATAAAAGCGGCTTAAGATGTCGACTAAGACAGCACATGTGTCCTGAAGATCAAGTTCAAGAAGTTTAATTTTATCTTGAGAGCCTGCGGTTTTTAAAATGTCCTGCTTTACGATTGTCTCTGCAAATGTGCTTGCGGTTTCTGCAAGCGTCATCGGGTAAACTGCATTCTTGTAGTCTCTGTCTTTTATGCAGTTAAAGTGGAACGCATGTCCGAGTTCGTGTGCGAGTGTTATTATGTCACTGAATGCTCCGGTAAAATTTGTTAAGACGCGAGACTCTTTTTGAACGTAAAAATCCTGGCAGTATGCGCCGCCGACTTTTCCCGGGTAGACAGGTGCATCAATCCAGTTTTTTTCAAATGCCATGCGCGCAAAGTCGCCCATGCGGGGAGAGAAAGAGTTGTATTCTTTTATGATGTAGTCGCGCGCTTCGTCGAATGTCCATGATTTAGAAAAGAGCGAGGGCGCGTTGCCGGTTTTCGAAAGCGCGCTGTTGGTCTGCGAGCTTTTGTCCGATGCATCATCCGGCAGCGGTGCGTACATGTCGTAAAATGCGATTCCGTCATTTATACCACAGCTCGTGCTGACTGTTGCGTTGTGTTTTTTGAGATATTCAGCTTTGGAGCGAAGATAGCGTCTCCAGTGCGGAAGGCTGTCTTCGATTGCGCCGATTAGTGCGTCGAGTGTTTCTTTTGACATTCTCGAAGAAAAAAGTGCACGGTCGATTGCGCTGTTCCATCTGCGTTCTTTTAATAACGAAGTTGTTTCGCCTTTTAAATTATTGAGGCAGGCTGCAAATGCAATTTCGTTTTGTTTTAAAAGTGCAATTTCTTTTTCGTACGACGATTTTCTAAGTGCGCAATCCGGTGAATATGCGTCGTTTCTTAATTCGTTAAAAAGTTTTTTTGTCTCCTCATCGCGCATGGTTGAGATGAGCTGATCGTGAAGGCGGTCCCATGCTTTGCCTCCGGTAAGCTGCAAAGTTGATGCAAGACGTTCTTCCTGTGGTGACATTCTGTGTTCAAAGTCTGCTAAAACTTCGTTAATAAAAAAATCGTATTTTTTATATTCAGGATAGCGCTCAAAAAAATCACCGATGTACGAAGAATTTTTTGCAAGAACAGCAGAAAAAATATTTGTCTCGTTTAAATACTGCGTGATCAGGTTTTCGATTTTGTTTAAGTTTCCAAGATAATCTTTGTTTGTTGTGTCTGTTGAATAAACTGAATAAGAATAAGCGGAAAGTGTATTTGCAAGCGGCGCAACATCGCTTTCTGTTTTAAAAAAGTCGGCGAAGTATTTTACGATGTCAAAGTCCGCGCTGTTGGGTTTATTAAAGTTGTCGGGTTTGCCGGTGCCACTGGTTGTCTGCGCGCCGTCTGGGTTATTAAAGTTGTCGGTTTTACAAATGCTGTTGATTTTTGCAAGTTCTGCAATTTTGTTTTTAAATTCTTCAACTGCATTTTTATATGCAGCTGAAGAAATATCAGGATAGATTGAATCTAAATTCCATTTTGGTAATGTGCTCATGAGAGACATTATACAATTTCAAATGGATTGTTAGCAATATCCTTTGGTGTTGCAAGATAAAGTTCATCTATAAACTTAACCTGGAAAGTTCCCGGTGCTTTAGATTTTTTGTGAGCTCTTGTTCCTGCGATGTTGTAGTGCTGTGTTGCTGCAAGTGCTGCAGTAAACGGATCTGTAACTGCAGCATAAACTGCGCAGACACCACCGAGTGAACATCCGGCTCCTGTAATTTTTTCCATGAACGGAGAACCGCCTTTAGAAAAAACAACTGTTTCGCCGTCTGTTACAAGATCTTCTTTTCCAGAAACTGCGACTGCACCTTTTATAAACTTTGCAAGAATCTTTGCTGCTTCTTTTGCAGATTCAACTGAATCAGAAGACTCAACACCCTTTGCACCCTTTGCATTTGTGTCCGACAAAAGTCCCCAGAGTTTTGCAACAGTAATTATTTCTGAAGCATTTCCTCTTACGATTGCAGGCGGAAAATCTTTGAATGCCATAATCATTTCTGTTCTTAACGAACCGATTCCGAGAGTAACAGGATCTAAAACCCATGGCTTGTTTAACTCGTGAAGTTTTTTTGCAGTTGCCGGCAATGTTTCTTTGTATACAGGAAAGAAAGTTCCGGCGTTGATGTAAAATGCGCCGCCAATCTGTGCACCTGTTTCTCCCTCGTCAGGAAGGTAGAACATTGCTGCACTTCCGCCTACTGCAAGCTGCGCGTTTGCAACAAAGTTTATTGTAACAGTGTTTGTAATTGATGGCGCAAGCGGATTTGTTGCGCGAACTTTTTCAGAAGCTTCTCTGATTTTGTTTTTAAGATTTTCTTTTTGCATGATGAACCTCTTTTTCTATGTTGAATTTACTCAGTAACTTCTTCGATTTGACTTCCGCCGAGGGATTTGACAAATTCAATAAATTTAGTTACTAAAGTTTGACCGATAGCATTTCCAGTGATATACATTAAAACACCGATGAACGGCAAAAAAATAAAAACTGCATCATCAGAATTATAAGAACCGAATGCATCAATGATTTCTGGTCCAGCCATAACAAGCATGATAGCAGTCCATAAGATAACAAAGAATAAACCGAAAGCGTTTATTCTAAAGTTAACAGATAATTCTGTTTTTGATTCTGTTGAACGAGTTACAGAACCTTTACCTACAAAGTAAAAACTATTTCTTACAAAAAGAGCAGAGATTACGCTTCTCTTTTTAAAAAAGTCAAAGCTGTCTCCTTCTGTCTTAACTTTAAATTCCTGCTTTTCAAGTTCAGAATAAAAATCATCTCTCGAAAGCGGAACAGAAAAATTATATTTCTGTACAGGATAAAAAATCTTTTGAAAAAAATTCATAAAGGGCTCCGTTCTGGCCGCAACAATTTTCTGGCCGTTGGTTTAATCTCTCTGCCTTTATGGATTTTACTGCATTAGTGGTAAGTGATTCAACAGTAAAGAAAAAAGACTGAATCAAAGAAGGCCGGATGTCGGATTGCTTTATAAGGATTTGGGCATAAAAAAAGGGCCGAGATAGGAGGAAGGAAATCGGCCCTTTTTGAAAAATAAAATGCTTGCTGCTTGATGATAGAATATACTATATTTTATTTATGTTCAAGTACTTTTAGTGAAAAAACACAACTTTTTTTGCGAAATTTGGGCAAATTCTTGATTTTTTATGAAAACCTTGCGGTTTTTTACGGTATTTCGCGGTAAATATGGAAAAAAGGCATAGGTTAGTGCTGTAATCGGTAAAATTTAGAAAAAACGACAGAAAACATCGACATAGATAAGGTATGGATAAAAGCGCGGAGCAGAAACAAACATGGGAAGCACTTCTAAGCGAAGCGCAGCGTGCGGGCCCCATGGTTTTTCTGCGGGAGCGCTTTTATAATATGCATATATTATATGTCGGCGATGTTTTCTGCGTGTAGATATTTCCTGTATGTTTACCGCTTAAAGCCCTTGTCCTATGTCCTTTTTTCGAAAATTCACTATAATGTACGGCACAGAGGATTATCTATGAAAATCGGTATTTTGGGTGCGATGGATCGCGAAGTAAAATTTCTTTACGAAAAGCTTGAAGGCGCACAGGTAAAGGAAATCGGAAAAGTTAAGTATTACTGCGGAACACTTTGCGGCAAAGATGTCGTTGTTGTTCAGTGTGGGATTGGAAAAGTTTGTGCTGCCCTTGGTGCGCAGAATCTTATAAATCATTTTAATGTGACTCACATCATTAACAGCGGAATTGCAGGTGCTATGGGCGAGGGCCTTGGTGTTTTTGATTTTGTTGTTTCAGAAAAAACTGTTTATCATGATGTTGATGTAACGCAGTTTGGATACAAGCTCGGGCAGATTCCGGGAAGTGATGCAGAATTTATCGCAGACTCTTTTATGATAGAAAAAACTCAGGAGGCTTTCTTAAATTCCGCATTGAGTAAAGAGCACAAAATCGTAAAGGGCCTTATAGCAAGTGGTGACCAGTTTATTTCTGGCGGTGAGAAAAAAGAATTTATCAAAAAGAATTTTAATCCTGTATGTGTAGAAATGGAAGGTTGTGCAGTGGCACAGGCTGCAGTGTTAAATAAAATTCCGTTTGTAATCATAAGATGCATGTCGGATACTGCAGATGACAATGTTGAATCTGTTTATAAATTTAACGAAGACGAAGCTGCTTTGATGAGTGCAGCTTTAGTTGAACAGATTATAAACCGTTTGTAATTTACGATAATCTTTTTTCGTATTACAATATAAAATAAATTTAATTGCCGGCTTGGCAGCAAAGGAAATTTTTTATGCCTATTTTTAAATATCTTGAACGCAATGCAAAAGAATTTGGAGATGAAGTTGCATTAGTAGAATTAAATCCAGAAGTAAAAGATACACGTCGTGTTACATGGAAAGAATATGATCTTACTCAGCCAGAACCTTTTATGCCTTACCGCCGCGAAATCACATGGCATGTTTTTAACGAAAAAGCAAACCGCTTTGCACATTTACTTCTTGAGCGTGGTGTTAAAAAAGGTGATAAAGTCGGAATTCTTTTAATGAACTGTCTTGAGTGGCTTCCGATTTATTTTGGAATTTTAAAAACAGGAGCGCTTGCTGTTCCGCTTAATTTTAGATACGCGTCTGATGAAATTGATTACTGTGTTAATCTTGCAGATATTTCTGTTTTAGTTTTTGGTCCTGAGTTTATCGGTCGTATCGAAGAGATTGCAGATAAATTAATTGCTCATCGTCTTCTTCTTTTTGTTGGTAACGGAACTTGTCCTACGTTTGCAGAAGATTACATGCAGCTTGTTATGAACTGTTCAAGCAGAAACCTTGATATAGAAATTTCTGATGATGATTTTGGTGCAATTTATTTTTCGAGCGGAACGACAGGATTTCCTAAAGCGATTCTTCATAAGCACAGGGCTTTGATGCATTCTGCTGCAGTTGAACAGAAGCATCACGGCCAGTCAAAGATGGACACTTTCCTTTGTATTCCGCCGTTGTATCACACGGGTGCAAAGATGCACTGGTTTGGTTCACTTATTTCTGCAAGCAAGGCAGTTTTGCTTCGCGGAACAAAACCAGAAATTATTTTAAAGGCTGTAAGTGACGAGCATTGTACGATAGTCTGGCTCTTGGTTCCGTGGGCACAGGATATTCTTGATGCGCTCGATCGCGGAGACGTTAAGATGTCGGACTACAAGCTTGATCAGTGGAGACTCATGCATATCGGTGCTCAGCCTGTTCCTAAAAAATTAATCGAAGACTGGAAAAAATATTTTCCTAATCATGATTACGATACCAACTATGGATTGTCAGAAAGTATCGGGCCTGGTTGTGTTCACCTTGGAGTAGAAAATACACACAAGATTGGTGCAATCGGTGTTGCAGGTTACGGATGGACAGTTAAGATTGTTGACGAAAACAGAAAAGAAGTTAAGTTTGGTGATGTCGGAGAACTTGCTGTAAAAGGTCCCGGCGTTATGTATGAATATTACAAAAACCCTGAGGCAACAAAAGAAGTTCTTGATGATGAAGGCTGGCTTTACACAGGTGATATGGCTCAGCAGGACGAAGACGGCTTCTATTATCTTGTTGACCGCAAAAAAGATGTAATCATCACAGGCGGCGAAAACATTTATCCTGTTCAGATAGAAGATTTCTTACACAAGATGGAAAAGATTAAGGACGTTGCGGTAATTGGTCTTGCCGATGAACGTCTTGGAGAAATATCTGCTGCAATCATCGAGATAAAAGAGGGAATGACATGTACAGAAGAAGAGATAAACGATTTCTGTATGGCTCTTCCAAAATATAAACGACCTCGAAAGATTATTTTTGCAAAGGTTCCGAGAAACCCTACAGGAAAAATCGAAAAGCCTAAGCTTCGCGAAATGTATCGTACTGTCGATCCGTTTGCAAGTATGAAAAAATAAAAAGTTGTGGTATAATAGAAAAAGCAATTAGTCCAAAGGAGGAATTTATGGCTAATAAATCAAGTTTAAATTTATTGTATCTTATCGGAATGGCACTTGTAGTAGTTGGATTCTGCTGCCCGATGTTCTCTGGATTTTTAGGATCTGCTAACGGATGGCAGTTCATCAACTTTAAAAATTCTGGATTTGTAACAATCGGTGCTCTTTTAATTATTGCAGGTGGAATCGCAGGTCTTGCTGCATGCTTCCTTCCACAGCTTTCTGGAATGAAATTCCTTTTCTTAGTTATAAGTATTGTTGGCGGTATCATCCTTGTTATCGGATTTACTACAAACGGTGGAATCTACAAAACAATCGGAAAAGGATTGATTAAACACGCAACATTCGGTTTCTATGCTATCATCGTTGGATGGATCGTAGGAATCCTCGGCGCAACAAAGAAATAATTTTTAGACCCGACTAGTTATATAAAGGCCCGCGGATGAGTTAAAAAGCCCGCGGGTTTTTTATTAAATTCCACTTTACATTTTATTAAAAAAGTTATAGCATAAAGTTGTGTTAAACGAAAAATTCTTTTTTCATTTCTTTAACTTCCTCTTTTTTGCCTTCGCCGGTTGGCGATAGTTCTTATTTTTTTGTGCAATGCGCATCCTGCCGTGCACGGTAACCAATCAAACTAAAACCATTTTTATTTTTTAAGCGGAATAATACAAAAATGTTTAAATTAAATTCCGCAAAAAAAAAGAGGAAAAACAAATGTCTAGAAAATATTATCAGGAAGAATACGAAACAATGCCGCGTGATAAAATACGCGAGCTTCAGAGTAAAAGACTTGTTGAACAGTTTAAATATGTTTACGACAATGTAGAATACTACCGCAACCGCTGTAAGGAAGCAGGTGTAACACCGGATGACATCAAGAGCATCGACGACCTTGATAAAATTCCGTTTACATGTAAAGACGATTTAAGAGCAACTTATCCTTACGGACTTTTTGCTGTTCCGAGAAAAGAAGTTGTAAGAATTCATGCATCAAGCGGAACAACAGGAAAACAGATTGTCGTAGGTTATACAAAAGGCGACCTTGATATCTGGGATGATTGTGCTGCGCGCCAGCTTGTTGCAGTTGGTGCAGACGAAGATGACATTGTTCAGGATGCATACGGTTACGGACTTTTTACAGGTGGATTTGGAATCCATGGTGGAGCTACAAAGCTTGGTTGTCAGGTAATTCCTATTTCAAGCGGAAACACTCAAAGACAGATTACGTTCATGCAGGATTTAAAATCTACTGTATTGTGCTGTACTCCAAGTTATGCTGCATATCTTGGTGAGACTTTAAAAGAAATGGGTCTTACTCCAAAAGACATTTATCTTAAAGCAGGTATCTTTGGTGCAGAACCGTGGACAGAAGAAATGCGCCGTGACATCGAAAAATCTCTCGGCTTAAAAGCATACGATATTTACGGACTTACAGAAGTTTTAGGTCCTGGTGTTGCTTTTGAATGTTCAGAACAGGCAGGAATGCATGTTAACGAAGATCACTTCATAATCGAAACGATTGATCCAAAAACAGGAAAGAGACTTCCTGATGGAGAAAAGGGTGAACTCGTATTTACTGCCCTTACAAAAAAAGCATTCCCGCTTATGAGATTCCGCACAAAAGACATCGGTGTATTAAACGTAGAAAAATGTAAATGCGGAAGAACTTTTGTTCGTA
>CAJORB010000090.1:0-40684 GCA_905236565.1 uncultured Treponema sp.
GTGCGGGCCCCATATTTTTTTCTGCGGGAGCTCTTTTATTGTGTTTTTGTTTAAAAAAAAAGGCCGGATCAGGTCCGGCCATGCCCATCAGGCAGTCAGGAGCATGGGTGGGAGGGGAAAATGCCCCTGACATTTATATTATCGACCCTATATGCCAAAATCTTTAATGATTTTTAAGAAATTTATCAGTTTTCGATGACGTCAGCGTCAAGCTTTACGTCTACAGAGTAGTTTCTGCCTTCAATTATGGTAAGTTGTTTTACGATTTCATAGCCGCCAAGCGAGAATTTGAGCGTATGTTCACCCGGAGCAAGCGAAAGAGTGCCGTTTTTAACGTCTGCAGCCTGATTGTCGACTGTTACATGGGTTCCCTGAGGCATAGAAATAAATACTTGCGGAGCTGTACTCTGAAAGTCAATGTCCAGAAAGGAGTTTTTGCCTACTTCTATGATGCATGAGCGGTTTTCTGTCCTTGCAGAAGCAGCGCTTATAGTAACATTCCGTACGCCGGGTTTTAAGTAGCAGCTGTTATTTTTATCAAGTTCAACCTGTTTGTCGTCTACGATAACCGTAAGGTCAGAAGGCTTGTTTTTTGTCCTTATTACCAGGCGGCCCTTGTTTATGAGGATAGGTTTTGCCGTAATTACAAACTGAGCACTGTTTATTTCCTGCGGAACACCCTTCATTGCAAGCTGGTTTCTGATGAATACGAAATTTCTTGAGTGCTCCGGAATGAGCGTTTTGTCTGCGTACGGAGTTTTCTGGATTGTGTTTCCCCTTATAAGCGGAATCTGTATAGTAAGCGAAACTAATCCCGGATAAACTGAGGTATAGAGCTCTTTTCCGGTGTAGTCGATTGTCTTTTCTGACGGGAAAGGGCTTACATTTTCATAGATTGAATAGATTATAGTGTTTGGACACTTTGTTACGATTGACGGAATTTTTATATTAAGCTCTATTCCCTGGATAAACGTAAGGTCTTCGGGAAGCTTGATGAAGATTGCATCATTGATTCCTGCATTGACCGTAGAAGAGGCATTTGTGTCTATCGTGCCGTCCTGGTTTCTGATTGATTCAAGCGAAAGAACGGCAGTCTTTCTTACGCGAAAGCTTTCTGCACAGAGTGAGGAAGGTAAAACTGTTAAAAATAAAAGAGATAAAATTAAATGTGATAAACTCTTTTTTTTAATCAACATAATCAAGTATCAATGCCTTATGTACGCATTTGGATTTGTGCTCTGGCCGTTCTGCCTTATTTCAAAGTGCAGGTGAGGGCCCGTTACTCTTCCAGTTTTGCCGACAAGTCCTATTTCCTGTCCGGTAGTGACATTTTCTCCATTCTTTACTTCTATTTTTGAAAGATGTGCGTAGATGCTTGACAGACCGCTCGGATGCTTTATTACGATATAGTTTCCGAACGTAGGATCCATTTTTACGACAGAAATAACTTTTCCGCCCTTGCAGGCATAGACCTTGGTTCCTTCAGGGGCTGCCATGTCGATTCCCCGGTGAAACTGTTTTTCGCCATTAAAAGGGCTTGGCCTGTATCCGTAATCTGACGAAAGCCAGTATTGATCGAGCGGAGTTTTCATTTTGACATCAAGAAAAAATGAGCGCGCCGTAGCGTCCAGCTTTTCATCCGGAAGATGTATAAAATATCTTTCATTAATATTATAGCAAAAAAAACTCCGGTCGTCCAACTTTTCCATGTATTTTTTCTGAATTAATGCTTCAAGCGAATTAGCCGGTTTTTCAATCCTTACGCGTCCTGCATCAAGAACAAAGAGCCCCGGGGCAGCCGGAATTAAAAGCGTTTTTCCTGCAATTACATAGTCAACTGCCGCAAGTCCGTTTATGCATGCAATCGTTTCTGCAGGGATATTAAATCTTGCCGCAATCGTAAAAATCGTGTCTTCTTTTTTTGGTCTGTAAGAATAGAACATTGTCGCTGTCTTTCTGTTTGCCGCAAGATCCATGTAAAACTGCTGCAGGTCCATCGAGTACTGCTGGTAGAGGATGTCCTTGTCCTTTACCTCTATGCTTTCTATGAGGGGAGCATTTTCTGTCTTTATAAACTGAATTTGAGAAGGCCCGTTTTCCTGTGCATAAAGTACGCACAAAGCAGCTTGAGAAAAAAGAAATATAAGCAGTTTTTTTAGTTTATTCAGCATAGTATACTAATAAAAAAAGGACTTAAAGCTGTAAAAGAAACAACTTTAAGCCCGATTTTGTAAAAGTTCTTGAAATTAGCCTTCTACAATTGCTCCTGTAGGACATGTTCCTGCACATGTTCCACAGCTGATGCATTTTCCAGCGTCGATTGCGCGAGCACCGTTAGCTTCTGCGATAGCTCCAACCGGGCATTCGCCTTCGCAAGAGCCGCAATTTACACACTGATCAGTGATTTTGTAAGCCATTATAGTCTCCTATGCCGGTATTACGCGTGGCAATACCAGTAATTTGGTTAATTAAAAAATACCACATAAAAGGGTAAAAAGCAATAAAAAAACTTTATTTTTATTTTAAAAGTGGTTATAGTTAGATTACGAGGTATAAAGATGACAAAAGCAGAAATTGCAGGAATGATAGATCATACTCTTTTGAGTGCTTATGCTACAAGAAAGGATATAAGAAGACTCTGTAAGGAGGCAAAAGCATATAAATTTGAAAGCGTATGTGTTAATCCGAATTATGTTGCATATGCAAAAGACCATCTTACAGGAAGCACTGTAAAAGTCTGCACTGTAATCGGATTTCCGCTTGGATCTGATACTTCGTGTGTAAAGGCATTTGCTACAGAAGATGCTGTTAAAAACGGTGCCGACGAAATTGATATGGTAATAAATATTGCCAGCGCAAAAAATCAGAATTTTGACCGCGTAGAAGAAGATATAAAAGCTGTCGTTGAGGCTGCAAAAAAAGCAGGAAAAGAAAAGGACAGAGAAGTTATCGTAAAGGTAATTCTTGAAACCTGCTATCTTACAGATGACGAAGTAGTACAGGCATGTATTGCAGCAAAAAATGCAAAGGCAGATTTCGTAAAGACATCTACAGGCTTTGGAACTCCTAAAGAACTTGACGGAACCGTTCTTCCAAACGGAGCAAGCGTTCATCATGTTGCACTTATGAAAAAAACTGTGGGTGATTCAATGAAGATTAAGGCAGCAGGCGGAATCCGTTCTGTAAGAACTGCAATTGATCTTATCAATGCAGGAGCCGACAGACTCGGAACATCAAGCGGTCTCCTTATTGTAGAAAACTGGGATGACGAAAGTAATCGTTAGTTTTCGGGGCTCTTGTTTTTAATTTTCCAGTACATTTTATTTTCGCGGAACGTCCACGTAATGCGCTCCTGCTCGTAAAGATAGGTAAGGTATGAGCGAAGCGTGCTTCCTACGAGCATAAACTGCGAAAGTCTTAACGGAATATTATTTTTATCTGCAACGTATTTTAAAATGTCTTCGTGCGTAGAAGGAGATTTTTTTAAACATTCTAAAATGCAGTCTTCATTTTCGATGAGACTTAACATGTTAAACTCATAAAGAGTTTTTATTTCTGTATAGATTTCTCCGTGACTCGGAACATAATAATCTGCTTTTGTTTCGCTTATCTTTAAAAGGCTTTCTTTAAAGTGTCCTACATCAAATACAAACGGAATCCAGAAACGAGAAAGCATTGAGCGTGTAAAAATTCCGTCGGATGTAAAGAATACAGTTGTAGTTTTACCGTCTGTTTTTTCTTTGCACAGGATTCCGATCATTTCAAAATAATGTCCGGGAAGAGGAATGCATTCAAGACGGACATCGTCGTTAAGTTCAAATACATGATCAGAACTGATTGTCTGGTCAACAATTGATATTACAGCTTCGTAAAAAGGAGTGCGGTATTCTGGTAAAGGGTAGCCGCCGTAAGCAATTGAACTCTGGTTTAAAGTACATTCGATTCCGGATTTTTCCATATGGGTTGCAAGAATTTTGCATCCGGTAAGTTCCGAAAGTTTTTTGTTTGCTCCGCAGTGGTCTGCGTGTGAGTGAGTATCAATTATTGCCTTTACGCAAAAGTCAGAAAATTCTTTTTTGAGTTCTTCATAAAACTCGAGGGCAAATTTTTCATCTGGACCGCTGTCGATAAGATAAATGTTTTTGCATTCTTTTTTTTCTTTTGAATCAACTGCAATAATTCCTATGTTCGTCGAAGCAAGATATATTCCGATTGAATTTGAGAACCAGTTTATTTTTTTCTGAGTTGAATTATCAAAAGTAAATATATTAGTTTGTGCCGTCATTTAAGTCTTTGATTTTTTTATTTATTCCCTTGATGACGAAACAGTCATAGATTAAAACTCCGGCAACTGCAAGCATGATAAATCCCAGAAGCAGAAGAAAGAACAGAGGTGTTGTGTGGATTCCGTCATTGCCGAACGCCATATAACCTACGATGAGTATTACTCCTGCGCAGATTGAACGGTTAAGGTCATAACCTTTTTTTTGCCTTTGTAAGGCTTTCTATTTCGTTTTCTTTTTCTTCCTGTGTCATATTTTTCCCCTGTAATATTTTTTTTCTGACTTTTACAGAATAATTCATTATGTTGAAATTTTCAATATTGTACTATATAATATAAATTCATGGTGAAGTTAAAATATAACGAAAAAACGGCTTCTTTTGAATTTCCTGTTGAATGCCGCAAAAACAGACGCAGCCTCACGAAAGAAGAAATAGAAATCCTCGTTAAAAACAATAATAAATCAGATTTCAAAGACTGGAGCAATGTTTTAGTCAGTTCCGCAGAAGGCGAATTTGACCCGGAACTCATCTGTGATTCACAGTTTTCGGGCTTTGTTGTAATCGGACGCCTTAAAAACGCAACTTTAAAATATCATGATCTTGAACTTACCACAGGAATTTACAGCTCTGCATTGACCGATGTTGTTGTCGGCGATGACGTGGTTGTAAGAAACGTAAAATATTTAAGAAACTACAGGGTTGGAAGCAGAGTCATTCTCTTTAACATTCAGGAAATGGACTGTACTAAGCACAGTAAATTTGGCAACGGATGGTTAAAGGAAGGCGAAGAAGAAAATGTCCGCGTATGGATAAGCGTAGGAAACGAAAATGATAACCGCGCAATACTTCCTTTTGAATCGATGATTCCGGCGGACGCATACCTGTGGTCAAGAAGACGTTCTGACGAAAAGCTCATGAAGCGCCTCATAGAAATTACAGAAGTTCCAAATACAAAAAAGCTTGATACATACGGCGTCATCGAGGATGAGGCAGTAATAAAAAATACGACACTTTTAAAAGATGTAAAAATCGGAAAGTGTTCTTATATCAAAGGTGCATTTAAATTAAAGAATATTACGGTTCTTTCAAGTCCAGAAGAAGAAAGCCAGATTGGTGAAGGTGTCGAGCTTGTAAACGGAATCGTAGGATACGGCTGCCGCATTTTTTATCAGGCAGTTGCAGTCCGCTTTGTAATAGGAAGAAACTGTCAGTTAAAATATGGTGCGCGCCTTTTAAACTCTGTGCTCGGAGACAATTCGACGGTTTCATGCTGTGAAATTTTAAATAATCTTATCTTTCCGTTTCATGAACAGCATCATAATTCTTCGTTCCTTATTGCGACAACAGTTCTCGGACAGTCAAACATTGCAGCCGGCGCGACAATTGGAAGCAATCACAATTCAAGAAGCCCGGATGGAGAAATTATTGCAGGCCGCGGTTTCTGGCCTGGGCTCTGTTCTGATTTTAAGCACAATTCTAAGTTTGCTTCGTTTGTTCTTGTATCAAAAGGTTCTTACCAGCATGAACTTAATATAACTTATCCGTTCTCTCTTGTTGCATTTAAAGCAGAGCAGAAACCTGTTCATATAATTCCTGCTTACTGGTTTTTATTCAATATGTTTGCAATTGCAAGAAACAATTACAAGTTTAAAAAAAGAGACAAGCGTGTTATTAAAATTCAGCATATAGAAACAGATCCTCTGGCACCGGATGCAATGCAGGAAGTTTTAGTTGCGCTTGACCGTCTCATTTTTCTTACGCGTGATTATTTAAAGAAAATCGGCGAAGAATCTGTGATGAAAGCAGAAAGTGAAGAAGACGAGCTTCAGGCGGCAAAAGATTATCTTCATCAGAATGTTGATGCAGACTTTACGCTTTTTGACGAGCAATGTCAGAAAAAATATGGTGCGACGATTTTAAAACCTGTAAAGGCTTATAAAGAATACAGAAAGATTTTAAAATATTTTGCGGCCCGCTCGATTGTGGATTACTGCAAGTCAAATGGCTTTGAAAAATTTTCGCGTGATGTTCTTGAAAAGATGGAAAAGATTTCTCTCTTTACTGAATGGCTCAATATGGGCGGACAGATTATTCCGAAAATCAAAATCGATCAGATGTGCGAAAAAATCAAAAGCAGCGTAATAAATGACTGGGATAATGTTCACGCATATTATGACTCGTGCGAGAGAAACTATGAACTTTACAAGACACGCTATGCACTTTATGTTCTTGAACGCTTATATAGCCGCCCGATTCTTGAGTTTACAAAAGAAATCTGGCAGGATATCGTAAACGACGTAACGGTTGTAGCAACAGATATGTATAAGGATTCGATTTATTCACGACAGAAAGATTATACAGATCCATTCAGGGCAATGACATACGAAAATCAGGAAGAAATGACAGCAGTCCTCGGAACGATTGACGACAACGAGTTCCTCCACGTCCTCAAAAAACAGACAGAAGAATTTAATCTGGATTTACGTGTAATTTTAAGCGTAGAATAGGGGAAATTCCTTCAAAAAACACTTCTAAAAGTCTCTTTTTTTATTTCTTAGGTATTAAGTTAAGCTGAATTTGAAAAAAAACTTGACTTTTTACGGTTATATAACTATATTTAAATAGTTATATAACCGTATTTAGAAAGTAATCATTGGAGGATGTATGGCTTTTACGAATAATGAAAAACAAATCAGGCATAAAAAACTTGAAGAATTGAAGAAATACGGGAATCAAGTTTTAATTCAAAGTATTTTTATGAATTCAGGTTATAATCCCTTAAGCGAAAAAAGCAAAGAAGAAATAAGAGAAGAAATTGAGTCTATTACAAATTTACGTTCTGGCTGGACTGATGAAGATTATGAGGCTGCGGTTAAAAAAATTAAGAATATTACCATGGCTTCGTATGATAATCCACATTTAATGAATAATGACATACATGGTTCTCACAGTATTCAGGATGGTAATTACAATATGGATGAATTAAGGAGGGCTAAATATAAAGCTCCTGAAGTTGTTCGTAATATAAAATCTATATTGAAACTTTCAGAATTAAATAAGTCTGATCAAATTGCAGTTATCGCTGAAGTAATGAGACAACTTGCGAAAGAAATACTTAATGAAAAGAGAGTTCCAAAAACTTTTGCAAATGCAACTGCACTAAGTTTGATAGGTCATCAATATGAAAAACCAGAGTGGATGTGGGAGGTTTTAGCACAAAATCTTTATACTCAAAATGGAAAGGATAAGACTGATATTATTGCTGAAGAATTGCAGAAACCAGATATTGAAGAGCGGGGAGTTTTTTTATGATTGAATGTGAAAAAAAGAAAAAAAATCTAGGTAAGAAAAAAAAATACTATATTCTGCAAGGCATAAATTATGAAGGGAAATCTGTATATATTGATGAAGTTCCTAACGGAAAGAATTGCAAATGTCATTGTGCAGAGTGTGGCGGAGAACTTATTGCAAAACAGGGAAAAATAAAGGTTCATCATTTTGCTCATGCAAATGGGAATGATAGCATTAAATGTAGTCAGACTGCTTTGCATTTGTTGGCTAAAGAAATAATTACTAAAGAGAAACGAATCCCGATTCCTAGAAATGGAAAAATAGAATTTTATCAGGCAGACCGTATTGAACAAGAAAAATTTATGGGTGATATAATACCTGATTTGTATGCGATTTGTGAAAATCGTCCATTTATTGTTGAGGTTTTAGTTACACATGAAGTTGATGACAAAAAAACTGAAAAAATTAAAGGCCATCATATATCTGCGGTTGAAATTGATTTATCAGATAAGATTTTTGAATCAATTGATGATGTAAAGGCAGCATTGTATGATTTAAATAATATAAAAATACTGTATAGTGATGACGAAAGGTTAATTATTGAAAGAATGCAGATTTTACTGGATTACGGTTTAAAACTGCCAGTTTATCGTGATGGAGTTGTTCCTTGTCCTAAGGCCAGAAAAGGTGTTTTACTTAGTTTTTGCAGAAGTTGTGTTTTTTGTTACTATGAAAAAGGTCTCCATGTAAATTGTGGATTTTCTTTACCATTTGTATTGAAGCCAGAATTACGAAATTCGAGTAATATTATTATTGATAGTCAAAGAGTAATGTTTCAAACTGAAGCAGAAAAATATAACAATTTACATTTTGGTTATAAAATGAGAGAGGCTGTTCTGCATGCTGCTATGTCGCATATACTTGCCATAAAAGGATTTTAAATATGACTTCTGTTTAATTCTATGTTATAATTAGATATAGAGGAGACGATTTTATGAAAAAGGTTTTTTTTACATTTGTTTTATTTTATTTGTCAATTTTTGCATTTGCAGGTCCATTTGGATTGAAAATGGGTATGTCTCTGGAAGAGGTTACTGAGGCCTGCAACGGTGTGGAGCCTGTTTTAATAGAAAGAGATTGTTATTCATTTACTCCTGTAAAGCCGCATCCTTTATTTAGGTATTATTATATTTTTGTTGATCCTCAGGAGGGCTTATATTTTATAAGAGTTGCAACTGATGATATTAACACAAATAGGTATGGAACTGAAATAAAAAACTGTTTTTCAGAAATTAAAGGTCGTATTGAAAAAATTTATGGGAAACCAAGAGTCGTAGATTCTGTAGATCCTAATTCCATTTATAAAGATGATGAGTATTGGTTTAAATCTTTAGAAGAAGGAGCTAGACGGTATTCGGCAATTTGGGAATCCAGTCCTACAAAAGAATTGAAAGATGATTTAAATTTTGTAGGTATTATGGCAAAGGCATATGGTTATAGTTATGATTTTGTCGGCTATATTCGCTTGGAGTATTGTTTTTTGAACGCTCAAGCTGTTGAGGAATCTCAGGATGATGTTTTTTAATTGGTATTGAATGTATTCAATTTATAATTAATCTATACGGAGGTGTTTTATGATTTTTGATTATTCTGACGGTGACTTCATCATGCCTATGGGTAACAGCATGGGTATGGATTTTGACGGTAATTTCCATATGCGCATGGGAGATAATATGTCTATGGATATGGAAACCGGCAACATTCATTTTACTTCTTCGTGGAAAAAAGATGATGAATCCAGAGGCTTTTCTCTCTTCGGCAAAGACAAGGATAAGAATAAGTTTTAGGTAGGGTTTTGACGGTTTTGTTGTATGCCTTTATTTGATAAAATACTCGGAAAAACAAAAAACGAAAATTCGCCAAATAATAATTCAAATATAAACTCAATAACAGAACTTATAGGTTTTCTTGATGAATTGCTTTCTTCTGACAAGTATATTGCTAAAAGTGATTATCTGAAGAAAATTGAATCTGCCAAAGATATCGTAAACTATTTTGAACAGCTTAAAAAAGATGATTTACTTACAAATTTCTGTAAAAAGAATAAAATATCGTCAGATAAAATCTATTCTGCTGTTGAAAAATATTCTGATATAAAAAAACTTGTAACGGAACATAATAAAGAATTTATTTCTCGTAAGCTTAAATCTGAAAAAGTTTATCTTGATACAGTTTTAAAGGAATGTGATCCAAATATTCTTCTTGATGAGGATCAGAGAAGGGTGGTTTTAACTGATGAGGATTATTGTCTTGTAATTGCCGGCGCGGGCGCGGGAAAAACCACAACTGTCGCAGCAAAAGTTAAGTATCTTGTTGAAAAGCAGGATATAAAACCAGACGAAATTCTTGTTGTATCATTTACAAACAAGGCTGTAGGTGAATTACGAGAAAAGATAAATAAACAATTGCAGATAAATTGCCCGATTGCAACATTTCATTCAACTGGAAATGCAATTTTAAATAAAGACAGTGAAGAAAAACTTAATATTGTTCAGAATGATAAACTGTATTTTGTTCTTGAGGATTATTTTAGGGATACAGTATTGCAGAATCAAAGATTGGTTGATGATCTGGTTAAGTTCTTTTCAACTTATTTTGATCCTCCTTGTAATACAAAAGACAAAACTGTTTTGTATGAAAAACTTGCCGGTTCAAATTATTATACACTGAAAAGTGAAGTCGGCGAAGTTAAGTATGATGTTGAAATGCGCAATGAAAGAAGCAAAGAACATCGTACGATTCAAGATGAAATATTGCGTTCTTATGAAGAAGTCCAGATTGCAAACTTCTTATATCTCAATAACATTGATTATGAATATGAGCCAAGATACAAATATAATATCGAAGGGGCAAAGAAACCTTATACACCAGACTTTATAATCCGTCAGGATGGCAGAGAAGCATATATTGAGCATTTTGGAATTACACAGTCAGGCTCTTCTGACCGTTATACGGCTGATGAACTTAAAAAGTATCGTAAGGCTGTTCATGATAAGGTAAATTTACATAAGCAGCATGGAACTACACTTTTATATACATTTTCTGAATTTGATGATGGCATTCCAATGCTTGACCATCTTAAGAAACAACTGGAATGGGCAGGATTCATATTAACTCCTAGAGATAATGTAGAAGTCATGAAAAAAATCTCTAATCAAGATGGAAGTAGATATACAAGAAAACTTATTTTATTGATTGAAAGATTTATTTCAAATTTTAAAACAAATGGATATAATGTTGAAAAATTTGATGAATGGTCAATTCGAGCAAACAATGTAAGAACGAAGTTGTTTTTAGAAATCTGTAAAGAATGCTATCTTGAGTATGAAAGATATCTTCTTAAGACAAATTCTATTGATTTTTCGGATATGATTAATAAATCTGCAAGACTGCTTAAAGAATCAAAAGAACTCAGCGAACAAATTCCATTTAAATATATTATTGTTGATGAATATCAGGATATTTCAAAGCAGCGATTTGATCTTGTTGGTGCTTTACATGATGTTACATCGGCGAAAATCATTGCAGTAGGAGATGACTGGCAGTCAATTTATGCATTCAGTGGTTCTGATATCACATTATTTACCAAATTTTCGGAGATTATGGGTTATGCTGAACTTCTTAAAATAACAAAGACATATCGTAATTCTCAGGAAGTTATAGATATTGCCGGAAATTTTATTCAAAAAAATACTTCTCAGATAAAAAAAACATTAAAATCACCAAAGACGATAAAAGATCCTGTGATTATATATACTTATGATTCTAGTAATTACAAAAAAGGTCAAAATAAGTCTTCTGGAGCTAGAAATAATCTTGCAAAAGCTGTAGAGATTGCAATTGACCATATAGTTGCATGTTGTAAAAATGAAGGAAATGATATTCAAAAACAAGAGATTCTTCTTCTTGGTCGATTTGGTTTTGATGGGCGAAATTTAGGATTAACAGATTATTTTCAGTTGAATGAAGCTGGAACAAAGATAATTTCAGTTAAATATCCTAAGTTAAAGATTACTTTTATGACAGCTCATGCATCAAAGGGACTTGGTTATGATAATGTAATTATTATCAATGGTAAGAATGGAGTTTATGGTTTCCCTTCAAAGATAGAAAATGATCCGGTTTTGAATTATGTAGTAAAACAAGATAATGCCATTGAGGCTGCAGAAGAAAGACGTTTATTTTACGTAGCAATGACACGTACTAAAAATAGAGTTTATTGTATTGCTCCAGAAACCAATCCTTCTGAATTTCTTCTTGAAATCAAACAGGATTATAAGAATGTAGTTCTTAACGGTAGTTGGAATGAAGAATGTACTGATTCAGCAAACTTCAAAAAAGCATGTCCTATATGCGGATATCCTTTACAGCATAAGATAAAAAATTCTTATGGGCTTAGTTTGTGGATATGTATGAATGATCCTGAAATATGTGATTTTATGACTAATTCAATTCAAGCAGGTAAACTTTCAATTCAGAAATGTGATAAATGCGATGGTTATTTGGTTGCAAAAAAACAGAAAGATGGACGTTATTTTTTAGGATGTACTAATTATAAGTATGATGGTAAAGGATGTAATAATATTATCTGGAGTGAGGATTACTACAGGGAGAATTGTTTGAGTCCTGATCCAGCTCCAAAAGTAAAAATTCCTAAAGGTTATGACCCGTATGCTAAAAAGTAGATTCTGTTAATTAAAAAAAACTACGCCTTATAAGAAAGAGGATAGTCTTGAGGGTTTTCTAATGCAGCAAGTTCTATATCAGCGTCTAATTCCGGCCAGTGTAAATTTCCTTCTGTATCTTCAACTACATTTGCTATGTCTTTGATAGAAGCATTTTCAAAAACGCTATAATCTTTGTAACTTACAAAATATTCTTTTCCGCCGGCGAGCAGCCAAAAGCCAAAAGGAGAAATATTTGTTACTTCTGGCAGGTAGTTAATTTTTTCCAAAGTGTTTGTTCCAGGCATTAATCAAGTCCTCCTTGCGGTTCGCTACAGTTTTAATAATTTCATTTAATTCGCTTTCTGGTAAATTTATTGCTTTTGCGACGGATATTTCAGGTTCCAGCCAAATCTTTGCTTCACCGCCCGGGGTAGAAACATGTACATGCATTCTTGTTTCTTCTCTAGAGAAAAAATAATATCTTCTGTTCCCGTCTATAAAAACTGTCGGCATATAAAGTATTATAACAGACAAGTCAAGAATCCTCAAGTTTTAGGCTTTATTCCGCCTCGCCCCATCCTTGACAAATCCTTCGTTTTTCTGCATTATATTCCTATGACTTATTCAAAAGCACTACTACTTCTTCTAAGCGACTCGTTTATTTGCCAAAGATGATGGTACTGGGATAAGTTATATATTGATTAACAAATTACAGGACTGTTGCTTTGGCGGCAGTCCTTTTTGTTTTGAAGCTTAGAGTTTCCGCGACTTTTAAGCTGAATTAAAAAAAAATGACTGCCACATTGTCGTGCATGACTGCATGGCATTTTCAAAGCGGCAATCCGGTAATTAATAATGGAGGTTTTTTTATGAAAATTAATGGAAAGTACAGACCGTTCGATGCTGTTCCTATGACAACTCGTGACTGGCCGTCAAAGACTATTACAAAGGCACCAATCTGGTGTTCTGTTGACCTTCGTGACGGTAACCAGGCCCTCGTTAATCCTATGACTGTAGAACAGAAACTCGAGTTCTTTGATATCCTTGTAAAAATCGGTTTTAAGGAAATCGAAGTAGGCTTTCCTTCTGCTTCTGATACAGAATTTACTTTTATGCGCCGCCTCATCGAAGAAAATCATGTTCCGGATGATGTAACGCTTCAGGTTCTCTGTCAGGCTCGTGAACACTTGATTAAAAGAACTTTCGAAAGCTTAAAGGGATGTAAGAAAGCAATTTTCCATTTGTATAATTCAACAAGCCCGGCTCAGAGAAAATATACATTCAATAAATCAAAAGAAGAAATCAAGCAGATTGCAATCGACGGAATCAGATGCGTTAAAAGCTGTCTTTCTATGAGCGAAGGAACTGACATCCGCCTTGAATACAGTCCGGAAAGTTTTTCTACTACAGAAATCGATTACGCTCTGGAAGTCTGCGAAGCTGTAGTTAAAGAATGGGGAGATGCAGCATCTGATGACAAGCACAAAGTAATTTTAAATCTTCCTACAACTGTTGAATGTGCTCTTCCAAATCAGTTTGCAGATCAGATTGAATATTTCTGCAAGCACATTTCAAATCGTGACAAACTTATAATCTCTCTTCATAACCACAATGACAGAGGCGAAAGCGTTGCTCAGTGCGAACTTGGACTTTTAGCCGGAGCAGACAGAGTAGAAGGATGTCTTTTTGGAAACGGCGAGAGAACAGGAAACCTCGACATCGTAAATGTCGGAATGAACATGTACACACAGGGCGTAGATCCTGAACTTGATTTTACAGACATGCCTATGCTTATCGAAAGCTACACAAGATTGACAGGCATGGACATTCATCCTAGAACTCCGTATTCAGGAGAACTGGTATTTACTGCATTCAGCGGAAGCCACCAGGACGCAATCCGTAAAGGTATGGCAGCACGCGTAACCATGGACGAAAACGCATACTGGGATGTTCCTTATCTTACATTTGATCCGCATGATATCGGACGCCAGTATGAAGGAATCATCCGTATCAACAGCCAGAGCGGTAAGGGTGGAGCAGCATATGTTCTTGAACACGACTTCGGAATCTGTGCTCCAAAATCAATGCATCCTGCAATCGGTAAGGTTGTTCAGAAGGCAGCAGATGAACTCCAGAGAGAACTCCAGCCTAAGGAAGTTTATGATCTTTTCGAAAAGACATGGCTTTCTTCTAAAGAGCCTCTTAACGTTATTGAAATTTCAGAACGCCATCTTGAAGGCGAGCGCGGAATGGAGGATAATGAACAGGTAGCAGGAATGGCAACCGTACAGTGGGAAGGAAAGCAGTATGCAATCGCCGCACAGGGAAACGGTCCTCTTGATGCTTTCGTAACGGCATTAAAGCAGATTCCGGCTCCGAAATTTAACATTACTTCGTTCCATGAACATTCTATCGGCGAAGGCTCAGATACAAAGGCCATTGCTTATGTTCAGATTACGAAAGAAAACGGAGACCAGGTATGGGGAGTTGGAAAGAGTTCCAACGTAGGCCGTGCCGGTATTGCAGCCGTTGTTTCGGCTATTAACTTTAAGGCTTAAGAATCTTACTTTGGGCTATGGGCAAGAAAAAACCCCCTTTGGTACAACGTACAAAGGGGGAACAATAAAAAAGGAGTAGGAGGTTGCAGAAAACTAATTTTATTTGCTTTCTGTTACACTTAAATAACCGTCTTGAAGGAAAAAGGTTACATAAATGAAATTTAAAATTACAAAAAAAAGCAGTTATTTAATCTCCTTTTTGATTTCCTTTCTGGCCCTGTTTTTTATCCTTTCTTGTAAATCTACTTCTGCAGAAGGAACCAGAATAAAGACCGATTTTATTACATCATTCGATCAGGAGCCTTTTTATATTCAGGCTAAAAATTCATTCGAAGAGAAAAAGCTTTCTAATGGAATTCCGCTTATAATAAAAACTTCGACAGCCCAGAAAGACTGTACGGTAAGGCTTGTCATAGACGCAGAGTCCCTCTCAAATCCGGAGCAGAAAGCCGGAATCGAAGAAATTACCCTCAAGCTTATGAAATTCGGGAGTGCATCCTATTCAAGTAATTACATTTCGAGTCTTGAGTATACGGATTCTGCATTTTTTGAACTTAAAGCGCATCGGGATTACCTTGAGTTTGGCTTTACAGCGCCTTTATCGAGCCTTGAAAACATATGTGCCGTCTTTGCAGACGTATTTAAAAATCCGCTCATGGACACAGAGGATTTTGAAAGCCTCATAAATGAAGCTTCTGAACTTTTAGAAAAAAACAAGAACGATGCGCGGCAAAGCCTTTTAAACGGCGCGTGCGAAGTCCTTTCTTTGCAGGATAAGTATTTTACGGTAAACACGTATTCGGCAAAGACAAAGCTTACATACCAGGACGTTTTTTCTTACCAGAAGGCTCTTTTAAATGCTTCTAAGATAAAAATTGTGGCTTCGGGTAACTTTACGCTTAAGGATGTAGAAAAGCTTTATTCGGATCTTAATTCCCAGTTTGGTTCATTAAAATCTAAGGCTTATAAAAAGCGCTCTCCTGCAGTTAAAACTCTCGATTTACCTGCAGAAATCAGGACTGTTTCGGGCGATGGCCTTTTTAACGAATGCCTTATGGGCGTTTATAAAATTCCGCCTGTATGCAGCGAAGAATATGTAAAATACTCGCTCATGACACTTTTTATCGATGACATCCTTTACCGCGACATAAAAGAGAAAAACGGTTATGCAGACGATATCGGAAGCGGAATCATTGCAGGAAATATTCCGCTTGGCGTTATCATGGCATGCGGCTTGCACTCTCAGAAGGATCTTATTTCTTATTCAGCTGAATTGATTCAAAAGGCCTTTGAGTCTGGAACTCTTGATAAGAAAATAGATTCATTCAGGCGCATTTATACTTCGGTCGTGATGTCTTCGGAGCTGTCATCTTCAAAAACATGCTCTCAGATGGCGACTTCTCTTGTTTATTCTGGTAATGCTTCAGAGTACATTAAAAGGCCTTATTTTATAAGGACCGTAACTGCAGAGGATGTAAAAAAGGCTTATGACGAAACTCTGGGCTCAAAAATCCTCTGGTTTAAAGTTTCCCGCGAATAGTTTTTTTTAGGCTGAATCAAATAAAGGGATTTGAGTAAATTCAGTATAAAAGCATAAAATAAGCAAAATGACAAAAAAAGTAAAATTGTCATATTGACCAAAGTATCTAAATAACATATTATTTTCACAACAAGATAATCTGCCGCGTAGACTGCGGCCTTTTGAGGTTAAAATGGAATACAATATCGAAAAACAGCATGAAAAGGGAAAACTTCATGCCATCGAAAGAATCAATGCTTTGTGTGACAAAGATTCATTTATGGAAATTTATTCTGGCGTACGTCATAACTGCACAAGTTTCGGAATGGATAAAAAGGAAATTCCGTATGACGGCGTAATTACAGGATTTGGAAAAATAAACGGAAGAAAGGTTGCCGTGTATGCCCAGGACTTTACTGTTCAGGGTGGTTCTCTCGGACTTATGCACGGAGAAAAAATTGCAGAATTAATCGACAAGGCTATTATGGCCCGCTGTCCTGTTATCGGTATCAACGACTCAGGTGGAGCGCGCATCCAGGAAGGTGTTGACGCCCTCTGTGGTTATGGTGACCTTTTCTATCAGAATGTTCGTGCATCAGGAAGCGTTCCGCAGATTTCTATTATCGCAGGACCTTGTGCAGGCGGTGCAGTTTATTCTCCTGGAATTACAGACTTTATTTTTGCCGTTGATAAAATTTCTCAGCTTTTTATTACGGGGCCAAAGGTTGTTAAATCCGTAATGTTCATGGATATAAGCGCAGAAGATCTTGGTGGAGCATCAATCCATGCAAAAAAATCTGGTGTTGCACATTTTAAATGTGACTCAGAAAAAGACTGCTATGAACAGGTAAGAAAGTTACTTGATTATATTCCGCATTATTACGGAGACGAAATCGTTAAGGCTGCAAAATTTCATTTTGATGAACATAAAAAGGCAAAACACATTGCAGAAATCTTACCGGAAAATCCTCGTCAGGGATATGATGTTCGCGAAGTAATCAACAGCGTAACAGACGATGACAGCTTCTTTGAAACATCAAAGGAATTTGCAATCAACTGTGTAACTGGTTTTGCAAAAATCGAAGGACGCTCGGTTGGTATCGTTGCAAATAACCCTGCTGGTGTCGGCGGTGTTTTAGACTGCGATGCATCTGATAAAATTGCACGCTTTGTAAGATACTGCGATTCATTTAATATTCCGCTTGTAACATTCGTTGATGTTCCAGGCTTTATTCCGGGGCCTCAGGAAGAGCAGAAGGGTATAATCCGTCACGGCGCTAAAGTAATCTATGCATACAGCGAAGCTTCTGTTCCAAAGATTACGGTTATCATACGCAAGGCTTACGGTGGTGCTTATATTGCAATGTGCTCTAAACACCTTGGAGCAGATTTTGTTTATGCATGGCCTGCTTCTGAAATTGCAGTAATGGGTGCAGAAGGCGCAATCGGAATTTTGTATGCAAAAGAATTGAACGATCCTGCAAAAGCAGCAGAAGTTGCAGCAAAATCAGAAGAATACAAGAAAGAAATCATGACTCCAAAAATTGCAGCACAGCGCGGATATGTTTCAGAAGTAATTGAACCGACTGATACAAGAAAGCGTATTGCAGAGAGCCTTGAGATTCTGCTTGATAAAAAGTCGATGGATAAACCGCTTAAAAAACACGGAAATATCCCGTTGTAAAAATATTTTACCCGCTCCCGTATCAGCGTGACGCAAAACTGATGGCTGAGCGTAATAAGAACTCCGACTCGCTTCGCTCGCGAGCGCTCAGAATCAGTTTTAGTCCCGCTGCTACTCGCGCGGGTAACATGTTTTACGCCGGTTGTTTCTACTTAAAATAGTTCTTCTGGTATTCTGCAACTGCAAGTCCATTTATCATTGCCGTTTCATCAGGAAGCCATTCATATTTTTCGCGAAGAGCGCTTACCGTTTTTAAGACGTCTTTTTCATTTTCTAAAAATTCAGTTTTATAATCTTCAAGAAAATCCTTTACTTCTATTAAACTTTCGCTCTGGCTTGATTCAATTTCTGTTATATACCACTGGTCTTTTATGTAAGTGCATGTAATTAACTGAGTAACTTCTGTAATCGTTATAGTTGAGTTCATTCCCGAAGAAGAAAGCTGCGTAAAACTTACTTCGTGTGATTCTTCTTTTCCTTCATCAAATTTTTTAAGCTGGCCGTTTTTTTCAAGAGCAATGATATGCGCTTTTGATTGAGGATAAAAATAGTTTGAGGCGGCGTTTCCGTCAATTTTAAAATTCGTAATTCCAAAAATCCAGTAATCCATGAGTTCAGGGCGGTTAAGGTAAAGCTCTGGAGTGAGCGAAGAGTATTTCCCTTCATATGCCTGACGCGTCGTGCTTGTAACATAGATGTTGCCGATCATCGACGTAAGGTTTTTAGATTCCTGACATTTTGAAACAAGCATCATTAAATCTGTCTTTAACTGATGAAAGCCCGTATAGAAAGTTTCGATTGCTTCTTTTGAATCAAGATTTTTTGCAGAAGGCTTTTCAAGGCTGTCTTTGTATGTTTTATAGCAGACGTTTGTAATGATTGCCATACATATTAGTACTGCAAGAATCGAAAAAGAGTAGCGCTTAAAGATTCTTTTTGCCTTTGTTTTCTGTTCAAGTGATTTCTGCTCAAGGATTATTTTCTGCTTTAATGCTTTTTCATCTGTACTGCTGCTGTTTTTGTCGTTAAAACTGCTTGTTCCATCGTCATTAAGTGCAAGCTCGGTTTTCAAAAGCTCTGGATTTATAAGTGATTTTTCGCGTTCATAGTGGCTGTCGATATTGAGGCCCATGTTTATGCTTAAGGCAAGTTCAGGATTTATCTTTTCTACGAGGTTTTCAATCTGAATGAAATTAGAATCGATTATGTCTTCCTGCCGCTCGTCTACCGAGGTTTTCATAAAAGGAAAGATTTTTGCAAAAGTATAGTAGGCTGCAACGCTCTGTAAGAATATTGCAGAATTATTTCCCGTAAGTGCTTTATTCTGGAAAAATCCCTGATTTTCTGAATAATCCTTTTCACTTAAATTTGATGCTGCAAGTTCAAAAATATTTTCAGGTAAAAAAAGAAGTTCTGCTTTTATAACGCCGGGCTTTGACTTTGATGTATTTTCTTTGTATAAAATTCCGCCTGCACCTACCTGAGGAAGAACGTGTTTTGTTTCGATTGCTTTTGCAACAGCCGTTATGAGCGCGTAGGTAAAGCGAACTGCCTTCTGTCTGTCAGAACCTGTAAGAATTTCAAGACCTGTTTTTGCGCCAAAGCCTTTGCCTTCAAATTTTACATCATTTTCGTCGTCTGCGTTTGTTCCGTCAAAAGACCAGTCAGAAAAATTAAAATCGTTTTTAAAAAGCGTAAAGGAAATGTGAACACCTTTTTCTGTAAAATTAAGGCCGTTTACAGATCGTGCAAAATTTGATTCGTTCATTAAAGTGCTTAGAACAGTAGATTTTGTGCTGGAAAAAACAATATTCATTCTGGTACCCGTTTTACCTTATTTCTATTTAAAATACTGAATCAAACAAAAATAGACAAGTAATTTTAACTCCAAAATGCATTTGAACGAAAAATCAGGTCTCCGGTACTTGACATAAAAACTTAAAATCATTATTATTCTCGTATATTTCGCGGGGATGGTGGAATTGGTAGACACGCTAGCTTGAGGTGCTAGTGGCGAGAGCTGTGCCTGTTCAAGTCAGGTTCTCCGCAAAAAGGATTGACTAAGACAGTCAATCCTTTTTTTTTGCAAAACTGCGATTTATGACCTTCTGTCATGCCATTTTCGCGCTGTAATATAAGGAGCACTTATGCCTGCTGTTTTTGTAAACTGTGTAGCCGTAATTCTCGGTTCAATAATCGGATTGACTTTTGCAAAAAAGATTTCAGGAAAAATGACGACTGTCATTCAGGATGCCGCCGGAATCATTACAGTAATTCTCGGGCTTCAGATGGCCTTTCAGTTTAAAAATGTAATTTATCTTTCCCTTTCACTTTTTTTAGGCGGAATTCTCGGAACTGTCATTGACCTTGATAACAAAATCGAAAATCTTGGTGACAACATCGAAAAGCTTTTCTTTAAGAAAAAAGTAGAACAGAGTGCAGACGGAACTGCAGTAAAAAGCAGTTTTGGTTATGCTTTTTTAAATGCTTCATGTCTTTTCTGTGTCGGAGCTATGACGATTCTTGGTTCATTTGATGCAGGAATCAGAAATGATTATACGGTAATCTTTACAAAATCTGTTCTCGACGGATTTATGGCAATTACCTTTGCAGCTTCTATGGGTATCGGAACAATTTTTTCTGCCCTTGCAATTCTTGTTTACCAGGGAGCTCTTACAATTCTTTCTACGTTCCTCCAGCCGTATGTAACAGAACAGATGCTTGCAGAAATTACGGGCTGCGGCGGTGCGATGATTGTAATGATCGGTATAAATCTTCTTGGTTTAAAAAAGATAAAGACTGCAAATTATCTTCCTTCGATTTTAATCGTAGTTCTTTTTGTTCTTTGCGAGCCTGGTTTTATGTATATAAAGGATTTTATTACAAATCTTTTTTAAACAAGCTGAATAAAATAAGGATGTAAGGATATATGAAAAAATTTTTGTGTATCTGCTTAAGTTCAACTATACAGCGCACTGTAAGTTTTGATGAAGTAAGACTTGAAAAAGTAAACAGGTCAAAGCATTACAGACAGGACGCATCAGGCAAGGCTGTAAACTCTGCGCGCGTTTTAAACCAGATGCAGAAAGGATGTGCAGTCTGTGTATGTCCGCTCGGCCAGAAAAACAAAGAACTTTTTCTTGAACTTGCATCTTCTGATGGATTAAAAATCGATTATGTAGAAATTCCGGGCTTTACAAGAGAGTGCTGGACACTTCTTGACGGAACAAAAGCAACAACGACAGAACTTGTAGTAGGGGAACCTTCTTTTGATTTTGACAGGACTTCAAAAGAAAACGAAATCTGTCTTCTTGTCGAAAAAGAATTAAACGAATGCGACGCAGTTTTAATTGCAGGAAGCCGACCTGTTTATTTTTCTGATGATTTTATCTCCCGCATTTCTAAAATGATTTTTAAAAGCGGCAAAATCTTTCTTGCAGATTTTCACGGGAAAGATCTTCTTTCTACCCTCAAATGCGGAACTCCTGCTGCAATAAAAATAAATGACGATGAGTTTATTTCGACATTCGGTCTTGATTCTGATATTTCTGATGAAGTATTAAAAGAAAAAATTATCGAAAAAAGTAAAGAACTTTCTTCGATTGTAATCGTTACCCGCGGAACAAAATCTACTTTTGCAGCCGACTGTGGTAAATTCTTAGAGCATCCTGTAGAAAAGTTAAGGGCTGTAAATACGACTGCGTGCGGAGATTCTTTTTCTGCAGGCTTTTTGTATGAATATGTATTAAATTCTGACCTTGAAAAAGCCATTGAAAAAGGAACTTGGTGTGCTTCCCGTAACGCTATGTCAGAAGTTCCGGGTTCTATTTTAGATTAATCGTGTCAAAAAGTGTTTTTGTATAGGGATGAGACGGATTACTTAAAATATCAGAGGCTTTCCCCTGTTCAACTATACTGCCTTTATACATAACTCCTATTTCATCAGAAACGTAGGAAATTACATTTAAATCATGCGAAATAAAAAAATATGTTACTTTCATTGATTTTTGCATGAGTTTTAAAATGTTTATTATCTGTGCCTGAATCAGTACATCAAGGCTCGAAACTGCTTCGTCAAGAACAAGAAATTCTGGATGCAAAATCATACTGGATGCTATGCTTACACGCTGTCTCTGACCGCCGGAAAGTTCTGCAGGGTATTTATCAAGAACAGCAGAGTCAAGGGCGCACATTGTCCTCATTTCATTTACAAGATATTTTCTTTCTTCTTTTGTCCTGCATATATTGTGTATTATGAGAGGCTCTTCGATTATCGAAGAAATCTTCATTTTAGGATTTAGCGATTCATACGGGTTTTGAAATACAATCTGAACTTTTTTATGAAACTCTTTCTGTTGTTCTTTTGAGAATGTGCTTATATCCTTTCCATCGTATAAAATCTTTCCCGATGTAGGTTTTGTAAGAAGAGTAAGCATCGATGCGAGGGTAGATTTCCCTGAGCCTGATTCTCCTACAAGGCCGTAAGTTTTTCCTTTTTCGATACTGATGTTTACGTTATCTACAGCCTTTATTTTGTTTTTTGCCCTGATATATTCTTTGGACAAATCAACGGTTTTAATTAATTCCATTTTTGTCCTCCTCAGTTTTTTCTTCTTGAGGCTTGTAAAAGCAGCATCGCGCAAAATGTCCTTCGCTTATTTTATATGGTCCGGGGATTTCTTTCATACACCTGTTACTAAGCTTATGTTCAATCCTAAAGTCGCATCTGTCATAAAAGCCGCATTTTTCATACTCCCTGTCTTTTAAAGCCGGAACTGTACCCGCAATTACATTTAATTTTTTACCCCGGTTTCTAAAGTCAGGAATTGCACCGATGAGTGCTTTAGTGTATGGATGAGAAGGGCTTTTCATGATATCTTCGGTTTTTCCTTCTTCGATTATTGTTCCAGAATACATTACATAGACTCTCTGGCAGATGCTTGCAACTACATCAAGTGAGTGGCTTATAAGAAGTACAGAAGTCTTTAATTTTTTATTAAGTTCAAAAAGGATTTTCATAATCTGAGCCTGGATTGTTACATCGAGCGCCGTTACAGGTTCGTCTGCAATCAGAAGCTTTGGTTCATTGATGAGTGCCATCGCAATAAGAACTCTCTGCATCATCCCGCCCGAAAGTTCCATAGGGTAGCAATTGTAAATATTCTTCGGGTCGTCAAATCCTGTAAGATGCAAAAGCTCAAGAGTTTTTTCTTCTGCCTCTTTTTTTGTTTTCCCATGTGCGATGGCGGCTTCTCGTATCTGAACTCCAACTTTCTTTAACGGGTTAAGGCAACTCATCGGATCCTGAAAAATAATGCTTATTTCATTTCCTGTAATATTTTTAAATTCCCCTGAAGAAAGACTATAAATATCGCGTCCGTTAAATTTTATCGTTCCTGATTTTATTGATGCTGTCTCGGGAAGAAGTTTTAAAATACTTAAGGCTGTAAGTGATTTTCCGCAGCCAGATTCACCTACGAGGGCTGTAAATTCATTTTCTTTTACGCAGAGGCTTAAATTTTTTACGGCATATAGAGTTTCTTTTTCTGACATAAACTCTTTTTTTTCGAATGCGATTGAGAGATTATTTATTTCGAGGATATTTTCTGTTTCTCTATTTTCTTCTTTCATAAATAACCTTTTCCTACTTTTTATTTACTTCTGAAATTCCATCGCCCGTAAGGTTAAGCGAAAGAACAAGCAGAATTAAAAACGCCGCCGGTATAAGCACATTTGAAGGACTTTGAAGTATAAAACGCTGTCCTTCATTTAACATGCGTCCAAAGCTTACCAGAGGCGGCTGGATTCCAAGCCCGAGATAGCTTAAGCCCGATTCAGCAAGAATACTGAGCGAAAAATTTAATGTTGCAGTTACAGTTAAATCAGGCATTATATTAGGCAATATGTGAACAAAAAGTATTCTCATATAACCGGCACCCTTTGATTTTGCTGCAGTTACAAACATAGAATTCTTGTATTTTATAAACCCGCTTCTTGCAATTCTTGTAAAACGCGGAATCGTCATTATATAAAGTGCAGTTATTGTTATTTCGATAGTGTTCCCGAAAACTGCAATCAGCATGAGAGAAATAAGGATTCCGGGGAAAGACATCTGCGTATCGATGATTTTAGTTATTATGCTGTCACAGATTCCACCGAAAAATCCGCTAAAGGCCCCGAGAATTATTCCTGTAATGAGTCCTGAAACCATTACGATAAATCCTGTAGAAAAAGAAATCCTCAAGCTTACAAGTATGCGAGAAAATACATCGCGTCCAAGATGATCTGTTCCAAAAAGATGTTCACTCGAAAAATGTGCAAACTTATTTAATGTATCTATTTCGTCATAGCGATGACAGTTAAAAATACTTCCTGTAATGAGAAAAATCAGGAGGAAAGCAAGGATAGAAATTCCTGCAAGAAAACTTTTATTTGAAAAATATTTTTTCATGCAGCCTTCCTTATGCGTGGATCAATTACGCTGTAAATTATATCGATGAGAAAATTACATGTAAGTGTAATCAGCGCAAGATAAAGTACAAGTCCCTGTATAAGAGGAAAATCTCTTGAAGAAACAGAGACTGCTATAAGCTTTCCGATGCCGGGAAGAGCAAATACATTTTCGATTATGATGCTTCCGCCGAGTATATCAGTAAGAATTAGTCCGAGGGTCGTTATTACTGATATTATGGAGTTTCTTAAAATATGATGAACATTTACTTCGAAAGAAGAGAGCCCTTTGCTGTATGCAGTCCTTACATAGTCTTTAATCTGCTGTTCTGAAAAATCTGTTTTAAGATATCGGGCAAGAATTGCGCTTGACCCGAGGGCGAGTGAGAGGGCTGGCAAAAAGAGTGTTTTTAAGCAAAGAGCAGGATTTTCTGTCCATCGTACAAAGCCCAGAGACGGAAATACGTTCAGCTTTACCGTAAAAATTAGTATTAAAAGAATTGCAGTACAGAATGCCGGAGTCGAAATCCATATCTGGTCAAGAAATCCCAGTATGCGCACAAAAGGATTTTTCCCGTAATGTGCAAGTATTATTCCAAACGGAATTGCAATAAAAGCCGTAAGTAAAATCGTAAAAAAAGCAAGCGAAGCAGTAACTTCTGCGGCGCTCTTTATTACATCATTTACTTTTTTATTGAATCTGTACGAGGTTCCAAAATCTCCGTGCAATGCGCCCGAAAGCCATGTAAAATATCTTTTATAAAGCGGTTTATCAAGATTAAAATCTTTTTCGAGCTGTTCAATCTGAACTTCGTCAGCATCCGGTCCAAGAATTGCAATTGCGGGATTTCCCGGGAGAATATTAAAAGTAAAAAAAGTAATCAGAGTAACTAAAAAAATCGTAATTAAAAAATCGATGATTTTTTTTATGAAAAAATTCAATTTTAGATTACTCCCGGATTAAAAATTGCACAGATTATTCAAAATAAAGGCTTGAAAAATCATAGAACGAAATCGGGTAGTATGTAAAGCCTTTTAAATTTTTCTTAATCAAAAGTGTATTGTTCGGGTCGCAGATAAATGCACACGGACATTCTTCTGCAAGAATTCTCTGACATTCTTTATAAAGTTCAATTCTTTTTGCTTCGTTAAGTTCTGTAAGTGCCTGAGTAAAATAATCGTCAAACTGCTCATTTTTAAATCCGACGAAGTTTCTCTTGTAAGTCGAAACATAGCGTTTTAAAATGTCGTTTGGTTCAAGTTTGCCGCCAAATGCAATTACCGTTGTTTCGTACTTCCTGTTTGAATAAACGTCAGAAAGCCATGTTGTCCATTCAATTCCGTTTATTTTGCAGCGGATGTTTATTTTTTCAAGCTGACCTGCAATTATCTGTGCCGTGTCAACATGAACTGCATAATTTGACGGAACTGTAATCGTAAGATCAAAACCTTTTTCGTATCCGGCTTCCTTAAGAAGTTCCTTTGCTTTTTCTATATTGAACTGATTAACCTGTGTAAGTTTATCATTATAGAAAACATTGAGTATCGGTGAAAAATTTGAGTAGAGCGGTGTTCCTGCGTTATCCATTGCACCGCTTATGATTTCATCTCTGTTTATTGCAAGACAGATTGCTTTTCTTACCTTAGGATTGTTGAACGGCTCTATTGCATTGTTCATTGCGAAAATCTGAACCATGTTCTGAGGATACATTACAAGATTAAACTTATTTGAAAGTGTTTTTGCATTTCCTGACATGAGCATCTGTGCAATATCAAGCTGGTCAGACTGAATTGCAGAAATGCATGAAGCTTCATCAGAAATGACATAGAGTTCAATTGTCTTAATTTTGCCTTCTCTCTGTGTATTCCAGTAATTTTCATTTTTTTCGAGGGTTATTTTCTGATGAATTTCGTAGCTTGCAAATTTATATGGTCCTGTTCCTACAGGAAGATTTTCGTTGTCATCATAACCTTTCTGAAGGATAGGCTGGATTGCAAAAGTTAAAAAGGATGCAGAAGGACTTTTTAATTCCACGATAAAAGTATGCTCATCTTTAAGATATGCATTTTTGATAATCTGCATTTCATCGCTTTTTGGAGTATTTCCGTTTAGGCCTGCTAGATTTTCGTAAGTGTATAAAACATCTTCGCCTGTAAGTTTTTTACCGTTATGAAAGTAAACGTCATCGCGGATTGTAAATGTATACTCAAGCCCTGTTTTATCTACTGCAACATTTTTTGCAAGACAGAGCTTTATTGCTCCCTTGCTGTCAAATGTCATGAGGCCTTCGTAAATATTAAAAAGGATTGCTTTTGTGTCTGCTGCAGAACTTTTCCATGGAAAAAAACTGTCCGGTTCTGAACTCAGATTCATTCTGACTACATCATTTGTTCTTTTTTGTTTTCCGCATGAAGTAAAGAAACTTATAAGTATTAATGCTGTAATAATTTTAAATAATATTTTTTTCATTCTTGTATTTTCCCTTACGCCTTGTAATTTATGTCGTTGGTAGTATCTATATTTTCTATTTTGTCTACGAACTTATCATCAATCATAGAAATTATAAGTTTTGCAATTTTAGGATCAAAGTGTTTTCCGGCCTCTATTTCAAACTGCCTTCTTATTTCGTCTTTAGGAAGTTTTTTTCTGTAACATCTGTCAGAGTTCATTGCGTCAAACGAATCACATGCACATACGATTCTTGCTTCAAGCGGGATTTCAAGTCCCTTGAGATGTTCGCAGTAACCGTTCCCGTCCCAGTGTTCATGATGCGATTTTGCAACTTCCTTTAACATTGGCATTGCAGTAAAATCTTTGAGCATTTCAAAGCCTGTCGTTACATGAGATCTGATTTCTGCAAATTCTTCTGGAGTAAGCTTTGAAGGCTTTTTTAAAATCTGATCGCTTATCGAAATTTTTCCTACATCATGCATGAGTCCCAACCAGAATATTTCCATCTGTTCATGCGGAGAAAGATTTAATCTTCTTGCAATTTCGCGGGCATAATGTGCAACGCGAAGCGAGTGACCTTTTGTATAAGGGTCTTTTGCATCTACAAAGTTTGCAAAAGTTTTAAATGACTGAACGATTATATCTGAGTCGAGCTTCTGTCTTACTTCGTAATATTTTATTTCGTTTATTACAGCAAGTCTGATTATTACGAGAACAGCGAATGTAACGAAAGAAATTACAATTCCTGCAACCAATATGAAAAATAAAATTGAATCCGAAGGCTCGTAAATAAATCTTCCTGTAATTTCTATGTCAGAAATCGTGCACAAGTGGGGAGTGTACATAATCATCCCGATCATGAACGGTTCGCCATCTGTCTTGTTTTTACCGTTAACGACTGTTCCGCTGGATGAAGGATTTTTCTTCATTATGATTTCGTCATCGGCGGCTCTGTACTGTCTTTTGTATTCAGGTGAATCGACATGTTCAAGGGGAATTGGTTTTGAATCCGTAAACTTATATGAAAAATCTGCGTTCCATGTACTGTCTACCCAGTATCCTTTGGGAACTTTTGCAGTTATCGTCCAGTCTGTAAAAGAGTGGTTTGTGTTGTTAAAAAATTTTCCGTCGTACTGCGCACCGAATGTATGGTTTTCAAGTTCCCACCACTTATTGTTTTCGACAGAGAAAATCATGTATAAGTCGCAGTCTTTGCTTATAGGTTCATTTGTTTTCTGAACGAAAGTAACATAGGTGTTGCTTTTGCGTTTGCAGTAAATGAGATAAAAGATAAGTCCAAAAGAAAGTACCAGGAGAATGGTAAGACTCATCTGAATTACCGGAAGCTTGTAAAAAAATCTCTTTCTCGTCATGAGTAAATAATACCACTAAAACATACACATTACAATATGAAGAAAAATGCTGAATTTTTTAATTCTGGGGATTTTTCATGTTGACTAAGTCCGAGTTTTTTTGATATATTACTTTCTGTCAGTAAATGGTGCCTGTAGTTCAGTGGTAGAGCGCCAGATTGTGGATCTGGTTGTCGTGGGTTCAATCCCCACCAGGCACCCATTTCCAAACGACGGTCTGGCCAGGTGAGCATTTACGGTTAACGCGCCTGTAGCTCATCTGGATAGAGCTTCGGACTTCGAATCCGGAGGTAGCAGGTTCGAATCCTGTCAGACGCAATTTACAAAGCAAATACACGGGCCATTAGCTCAGCTGGTAGAGCAACAGACTCTTAATCTGTGGGTCGAAGGTTCGAACCCTTCATGGCTCAAAGACTCCCTCAAAAAGGGAGTTTTTTTTGTCCCCGCGCACTTTTTTGCCGCGTTCATGGTCCTGAAAAACTAGTTTTTCTCCGCCGTGCCGGTCTTAAAATACCGGTTTTCTTTGCAAAATTCCCCTAAAGTCAATTTCTCAAATTCCGACAATTTAAACGGTATACCATAATTTTTTTATGGTTTTCATGCTTTTTTACCGTATTACGGAGGTTTTTATGGCTGATATTATTGAAATTTTGAAGAAAGAAGACTCGGTTATGGACGAAATCTTAAGCTGCCAGGGAAATATACGTGAGGCTGTTAAGCAGCGTGACTGGCTTGAACTTGAGAAAAACATCACGAAAATGCAGTCATATACCGTAGATTTTATCTGCCTTGATGACCAGCGTGATTCTTTAAAGAAAGCCGATTTCAGCAACGAAGAGCATGAGCTTATGAAAATCATTCAGTCTAAACTCATTAAATCAAAAATCGAAAATACATCACTTAGCGATTATGTAAATATTTCGCACGGATTTGTTCAGAATGTGCTTGAAAATGTCGTTCCGCAGAGACGAAACGTGCTTTACTCAAAAAACGGCGCAATCGTAAAAAAACAGCCGCAGAGTGTTGTTCTTAACAAGGTGTTTTAATTAAGAGGTAAAAATATGGGAAGTACTTTTGGTTCAATTGAACTTGGAAAAAGAAGCCTTATGGCTCACAGCCAGGCAATCCATACAAGTGGTCATAATATTTCTAATGCAGATGTAGAAGGTTATTCAAGACAGCGCGTAGAATTAAAGGCATTTGATCCTCTTTACAGACCGGATCTCTCACGCGAAGAAACTCCGGGACAGATTGGTCAGGGTGTGACTGTAGAAAGCATTAATCGTGTGCGTGATGAAATGCTTGATAAAAGAATCGTTGCTCAGTCAAACCAGGAATCTTACTGGGATACAAGAAGTAAATACTATGTAATGCTTGAACAGATTTATAACGAGCCGGATGAAATCTCAATCAGAACTACAATGGATAAGTTCTGGGAAAGCTGGCAGGAACTTTCTTTAAACCCGGAAAGCACTGCTAACCGTCAGGCAATCGTAGAACGCGGTAAATCTCTCATCAACTCTATCCGTAATCGTGATACAGCTTTAGTTGGAGTTGCAAATATAATTAATTCAGATATCGAAGCAACAGTTGAACAGTTTAATGATATTGCACGCCAGATTGCAGGATTAAATAAAGAAATCATTCAGAGTAAGGCAATGGGTGACAATCCTAATGACCTTCTTGACCGCCGTGATCTTCTCGTAGAAAAACTTTCAAAGATTGCAAATATAACTACAGAATACCGTGACCCTGATGAATACGAAGTTCACGTAAACGGAAAAATCCTTGTTCAGGGAAATATTGCAAGATCTTTTACTGTTGAACCTGTTCTCGACAACTACGGTTATTCGCGCGTTGTATGGTCAGATACAAAAGATGAAATTGATGTTAAAGGCGGTTCACTCGGTGCATTGATTGAACTTCGCGATGTAGATATAAGACACGAAATCCAGTCATTAAATACAATGACGATGAACTTTGCAGATTTAGTAAACGATGTTCACAGAAACGCTGTAGGTTCAAACAATGTAACTGGACTTGATTTCTTTATTCAGCGTCCGTTTGTAGAAAATACAGTAGGTAACTATGACTCTGACGGCGACGGAATCGAAGACAAGTCTTATATATTCCGCTTTACAGGAACTAACGCATTAAATCCTCAGGAACAGATTGGACTTGAAGGTCAGATGATTCTTTCGGGCCCCAAAGGAAATATTACAGTTGAATATCATCCTACAGACAGAGTAGAAGATGTAATCAACCGCATCAATGATTCTAACGGCGAAGTTAAGGCATATCTTGACCGTAACAATAAGCTTGTATTAAAGGCAACAACTGCAGAAGATAAATACAATCCTGATTTTGTAATCCGTCACGTAGAAGATTCTGGTCTTTTCCTTACAGGATATTCAGGAATCCTTGCAGCAAGCGGCGAAGAAGGTGCTTACGATTACAACCAGGCAGATGCAGTTAACGCACTTGTTGGTATTGGAGCAGAAGCAGAACGAGCTGCACAGTTTGCAGTAAGCCCTGTAGAAAATCCTTCGACATATGTAGAAATCAACGAAAGAATCAGAAATGATGTTAAGAATGTTGCAGCAGGTTTTGCAGATCACAACGGTGCTGTAAGTAACGGTGACGGTCGTGCTGCAGTAGAAATTGCTGCAATAAGAAATACAAAAATCATGATTGGTCATGAAAGAACTTTTGATGACTACTTTGCAGATTCTGTAACACAGGTTGGCCTTATGGGCGAACAGGCAGAAACAAATGCAATGAGCCAGCATGCGGTAATGGATGACCTTCGTTCTCTGCGCGATTCTATAAGCGGTGTAAACATTGATGAAGAGCTTGCAGATATCATGAAGTTCCAGCACGGATACAACGCTGCTGCAAAATATGTAACGGTAATTGACCAGATGCTTGATACTGTAATCAACAGATTAAAGGTATAAGGCAAGGAGTTAAGTTATGAGAAGAATCAGTACAAACATGAATAACAACGACGTTCAGTATAGGCTTAGAAATCACGAGTCAAAGCTGAACACAGTAAATAACCAGCTCGGAAGTCAGCGCCGCATCCAGCAGCTTCGTGACGACCCTATTGCTGCAGGACACCTTGTACGCTACCAGTCATTTAAGGGAAGAATCGATACTTTCGAAACAAACGCACAGACTGTAACAGAACGCCTTACATTCCGCGAAGGATATATGAACGACTCACTCCAGATCATGCAGCGCGTTCGTGAACTTGCAGTTGCAGGTGCAAACGGAACTTACACAAAAGAAGATCTTGGCAATATGGCTGGCGAAGTTGATGAACTTTTAAAACAGCTCATCCAGAATGCTAACGCAGTAGATCAGGATGGTAACTCGCTTTTTGCCGGAACAAACACAAAGTCTGCTGCTTTTGACGTAGAACTCGGCAATGTTGCAGGAAGTGCAGTTCCTCTTATCGAAACTGTTACGTACAATGGAAATGTAGATACAAACAGAATCGAAATCGACGAAAACCAGTATCTTAACGTAGATAATTCCGGAAACAGAACATTCTGGGCAGAACACCAGCAGCTCTTTACAGGCCGCGACGCGTCAGGATGGCAGGCAGACCGTGACAGTGTAATCGCAGTTGACGGACACCAGATAGAAATCAAGCGTGGTGACAATGTATATTCGCTCATTTCTAAAATAAACAACAGCGGAGCTGCCGTAAAGGCAAGCATTGACCCGGTTTCTAACGGCCTTAATCTTATTACTACAGACCCACGCCAGCTCTGGCTTGAGGATATAAGCGGAACAACATTTACGGACCTTGGAGTAATTTCAAGTCCAGAACAGCGTCCGCCGTACAACCTTAATGTGAGCGCAAAAGTTTCGGGCGGTTCAATGTTTGATTCTGTAATTGCACTTCGTGATGCAATGCTCTCCGGTGATCAGGAATCGATCGGCGGACGCGTTCTTGGTGCTTTGGACCAGAGCGTTGATAATCTTGTAACAAGAATTGCAGAACTCGGCAGTGAGCACGAAAGGGCAACTCTTAATATTGCAAGAAACTCACAGACATCGCTTAACGTAACGCAGATGATTTCTACAGAAGGCGATCTTGATTTTACAAAAGCAATTACAGATATGAAGATGCTCGATTATGTACATCAGGCAACATTGAGTGTAGCAGGAAAGTTATATTCAAGTTCGCTTTTAAATTATATGAGATAACAGGGGTAAGACATGGATGTTAAGACAAAGCAGGGTACAGTAGTTTCTGTAGATGATGAGCACATTTTTAATTTTCCGGAAGGACTTTTTGGATTTGAACTCTACCACAATTATGCAGTTTATGAATCCGAGTATTCACCGTTTATGTGGATGCAGTCCATCGAAGATCAGAATCTTGCATTTTTAATTGTAGATCCGTTTTTAATCGTAAATGATTATGAACTTGATGTAGATGACAAGAGCCTTGCTAAAATCGGCATCTCTTCTCCGACAGATGTTTTTGTGATGACAATCGTTACGATTCCGCAGGACGGTGGACCTGTAACTGCAAATCTCCAGGGGCCGGTTATCATAAATAAAAATAACAAGCAGTGCCTGCAGGTAATCTTAAACTCAAACCGCTGGACAACAAAGCATGACATCGTAAAAGCGCTCAAAGAAAAGGAGAGCGTATGCTGATATTGTCACGTAAAATCGATGAAAAAATAAAGATCGGCGAAGATATTACGCTTACGATTATCGAAATCCGTGGTGATCAGGTAAAGATAGGTGTAGAAGCGCCAAAAAATGTAAAGGTTTTCCGCCAGGAAGTTTTTAATGCAATTCAGTCAGAAAACAGAGCTGCATCAGAAATCCCTGCAGAATCATCAATCGATGCAATCAGGAAGATGCTTTCGAAGTAAGATGTTCTTCGGCTTCGCTTGCACGAATATAAACCGGTCCTTCAAAATCCTTTAGGGCCGGTATTTTTTTTGCAATCATATCTTCTGCAATTGCAAAAAGATTCTCTGTTTCATTAGGCTTTCCCTTAAGACAGAATAATTTTTTATTAAAAGAAGGAATATCCTTTTTAATGCGTTCAATAAAAAGTTCTGCATCACTTCCGCATACGAAAAACTCGCTGCTTTCAAGCCCTGCAATTTTTTCTGCAATCGCGTCTATTTCATAATCGCCGTCTTCGATAATATTTTCTGTTCCGTTATTTATTCTTACATAAAATCGGTTTTTCTTTGCGTCCACTGCGCATATGACGGGAAATGGTAAAGAAGAATACGCATATGAATACGCTTCGAGCGTTCCTACGCCATAAAGCGGAGTGCCGTGGCTAAGTTCAATTGCCTTGAGCGCAGAAAAACTAAGGCGAAGTCCCGTAAACGAGCCTGGTCCCTTGCATAAAACTGTATAATCCAGATCGCTTGTCTTTAAATCAACTTGAGAAAGAACATATTCGATGGAAGGAAGAAGCTTTTCTGACTGCCTCATTCCGATGTCGAGTGTAAGGTATGCAGTTTTGTCATCATTCTTTGCGCATATTGTAATTCTTGTAAGCGAAGTATCTATTGCAAGAGCTTTCATATCGTAATCCTTATTTGATTAAATTCAGTTTAAAAGTCAATGTCATCATACGGCCAGTTTGAAATTGTAATCGTGCGGTTAGTTCCATGTTCGCTGTCTGGTTCGAGTTTTAAAATTATCGTGTTCGAAGGAAGTTCTTCCATGATTTTTTCGCTCCATTCGATAATCGAAACTCCGTTGCCGTAAAGCATGTCATCTGTGCCGAGATTTATAAAGTCCTCAGGGCCGTCGAGTCTGTAAACATCAAGATGATAAAGAGGCATTCTGCCTTCGTATTCAGAAATCAGACAGAAAGTAGGGCTTGTAATGACCTCTGTTACTCCGAGGCTTTCTGCAATTCCCTTTGTAATTGTGGTTTTGCCTGCAGCAAGTGTTCCCTGCATGGCAATGATGTCGCCTTTTTTTAACATTGAACCGATTCTACGCCCCAGTTCAATTGTTTCATCTGCACTTGAGGTTTTAAAAGTCAGTTCTTTCATTGCGGTAAAAGGCCTTCTTTGTCGTTGTTAAGAATAAATGTTTTTAATTTTGCTATAAGCGGAAGTACAGGATAGTTTGGAGTCTGTCTTATTTTGACATTAATATTTTTATCTCCCATTGGTCCCGTTTCGATACTAAATGAGATTGGAATTTGAGAAGTTTCTGTAGGTAACTCAATAACTGCGTTTGCCGTATACTTCCTTAAATAGAAAATATGACCCTCTTCGCGTTCGATATCTTTAAGTTCAACTATGTTCATAAAAATCGACTTATTAATTATAAAATAAGGTTCCTAAATGGTCAAGTTTTAGGACCAATCGTATAACTCCGTAAGCATTTTTACCTTAGTCTCGAGGCTTACGTTCTTAAACGCGATATGAAGCGAGTAAAGTCCCGTATCCACGTCTGTCCTTGTGTCCATAATCTGCCCTACAAGGTTTTCCTCACGACCAAGAATCTTTACCCTTATATAGATATACTGCTTTTTCTTAATCGGCAGCGTCGTATACATTTTGCATCCACCTTCAGAAAGGTCAACGATTGTTCCTTCATATCTGTTTTCTTTCGGAACATACTTAAACTCGCCGTCTGGTTTTGCAACCGCTTCAACTGCAGAAAAAGAACAGTCTCTGTTTATTGTAAAACGCTTTGACGCACGGCGGCTCTGAGGACAGAGTGTATTTGAATGTGTAATGAGTACCTGTTTTTCGCCGTTAGGCATATCCAGAAACTGAACGACTCTTGCAATTATCGCATACTGCTGTTTGTTTGCAAGAGTAAAGAGAAGAACAAGCTTATTTAAGTGTTCCGGGCGGTCATCACTTGATTCCTGTAGTGCTTCAGGAACGCTTAAATAAAGACCGTTTTTATCATTTTTTACGAGCGTAAACTGGTATTGAAAGCCGCTCGGTGCAGGATAAGAAAGAATTGTTCCGTTCGGAATGTTTTTAGAATTTGTAATGCAGCGTGAAAACGAAACATATTTTTCGATATGAAACCTTAAGCGGAATATATCATAAAGATCTTTTTCGTTGTTCTTTGTCTGCGCAGATCTGCGGAATTCAGTTTTAAAAAGTGTATCAAGAAATTTTTCATCCGTGTAAGAATAAAAAATATTTTTTGCGTTGTGATTTTTGCAGATTCTCCAGAGAAGGAGAGCTTCTTCTTTAGTCAGTTCAATTTTTTTTGCAAGAAGTTTTATATCCTTTATCGTAGTTGGCTTTTGTTTCTGTGCCTCGATGTATTCCGGGCTCTTATGTTTTTTTTCGATAAATTTATGAATGAGCCAGAGTACAAAAACTATTCCGATAAAAATCGCAAGATAAACGATTACAAGGTAAACAAGAGGATTCTGTCTTGCAGCTAGTGGAGAACCGGTCATGCTTATAATTCTCCTATTGCCTTGGAAAGAGACTCAAGTCTCGGGCAGATTTCATATTCCGATAAGTCGCCGAGCAAAACAGAATCAGAGTTTTCAAGTGCATCGCTAAAATCTTTTAAAATCGGCGAAAGATCAGAAAGGAAGTCAGAAAGGTTTTTACCGTCTATCATTATCGAGCCGAATTTCTCAGGAAAAAGGCTTGACCATGTAACCGTGCTGCAGAATGCATTCATTACATCAGAAAGTTTTATGATTGTCTGCTTTGCCTTGATGTCTTTCCCGCTCTGCATTTCAACCGGAATATTTTTAAGAAGTTCAATCAAATCTGTCATTTCTTTACTTGACTGTGCAAAACTTGCAGATACAGCGCTTTCAGAAATTACAGACACTTCAATTTTTGTATCATCTTTTAAAGGCATTTCTATTGCTTTATCAAATTCTTCGGCTCCGATGTTTTTACCGTCAACAGTAATTCCTATTGTTGCAAGCTTGTTCTGTTCGCAGCTTACTTCAAAAGAACGAAGTACATCGCCTACTGTTTTTTCATCCTGAATCGTTACATCAAGTTTCTGTGAGTTTACATAAAATTCCATACTTCGTTTCCTTCTTAATTATTTAATTTATCTGTTATTGTTATTCTGGTGCTGCCTGTTAAAGTTATTTATTGATTCAGACTGATTTTCAAGACTGTTTAGAGAACTTTCCATCTGTCCGTATTTTGCTTTAAGCTCTGCTTCTTTTCTGTCAAGCTGGGTTTCAAGTTTTGCAATTTTCTGTTCGCTTGCCTTTATCTGTTTATCAAGAGTAGAATTTTTATTTGCAAAAATTCCGCCTGACTGAACGTAAGCTGTAATCTGTCTGTCGAGTTTATAACCGATTCCTGTATCAACTACAAGGTCGCCGTCACTGTCAAATCCAAAAAGAACTTTTATCGAATCAAGATTGTTCTTTAAATTTTCATCAAGAACTTTTTCGTTAATTTCAAGATAACCGCGCATCTTTCCAGGGTTGTAGCCCGAGTAATTAGTTGCGTTTGTAGAAATACCGATCTGGCTTAGCATCGTAATTTCTGAATTATCCGTTGCCTTGTAAACTCCGCTTATGACCTGAGCCATCGAGTTTTTAATATTTGAAAGAGAAAAATCATTAAAGAAAAGCCCGAGCTTATCCTGATATTCTTTTTTTTCATCAGAACTAAGATAATCAAGCTCTGCAATTATTTCCGGTTTGTTCTGAGATAAAATATTTAATTCTGCAACCGCCTGGTTATATTTGCCTACAAAAGTTATGAGAGCATCTTTTGCAGCTTCTACATCAGGTTCAATTTTAATCGTTGCAGTTCTTTCTGTCGCGTTTGATAAATTTAATGTTACATGCGGAATAACATCATCAATCGAATTGGTTGGTCTTGTAATCGTTATTCCTTCGTATTTGATTACTGCATCTCCTGCCGTACTTACAGGATTTACAGGCGCATATCCGAGGCTCGCATTTTCGTCAACAGAGTCAATCTGCGAAACGACATATTCAACGCCGGTATTCTGGTTTCTTATTACAAAAGACTTTATGCCCGGATACTGCTTTAAATCAAGCTTTAATGTTGCACCGTTTTCGCTGAATGCATCGTCAGTAAGTTTAAGCTCGCGCTCGGTTTCGTCTTCAAAATGAGCAAAAAGCACGCTGTCGTTTTTAACCGGCACAAGCGGAACTGACGGCTTAGAATTTTCTGGCAGATCAACCGACAGAGGGTTGTTTGTAATAGTAATATTTTTAAACGTTACGCTTCCAGAGTCGGGGAGGGTTGGTTCTCCGACTTCAGAATAATCTGAACTTGTAATGTCATTTACATTGCGGGCTTTAACAGAAAAAACTAAGGTCTTTGAAGAGTCCTTTGCAATATTCTGCGGAATATCTATAGAAAATCCACCACGCGGTGGAACTAAAATTCCGTTTTCTGAAATTTTAACATTTGAGTTTGAAATCTGCGCAAGGCCTTCCTGTTCGACCTCACTTAAATTAACCGGCGCTTTTATTTCTGAAAATGTTTTTCCGAATGAATCTTTTTCTGCAGTCACTCTTTTTACCATCTGCGTGTCGAGCGCAAAAGTAAGTGCTGTGTCCTTAAAAACTAATTTTGCTTCTTCGCCGGTTTTAAGGCTTTCGATTAAAAGCGCCTTATTTCCTTTATTTACACCGATAAGGCTTGCCTTAAGAACATCACGGCCACGCTTATTAAGACTTGTAACAAAGTCTTCGATTTTTCCGCCTTTCCAGTTTAACTGAATTGTTTTATCACCTGTCTGATATACGTATAAACCTGCAGGCACAGACATACCTTTTTCGATTTCTTTTGACAAAAATCTGTCTGCAGTTGCGGGAGTTATTACATCAACTTTAAATGATTCGTAAGCTGCTTCGCGTCCGGCAGTAGCTGTAACTGCATATTCTTCGCTTGAAGACGCAATTTTACTGTTGAACGGATTATCAAAAGAGTAGAGAGATTTTACACTGTCACGCAATGACGACATTTTCTGATTTACTGTTCGCCATGCATCCTGTTGTTTTTTGTACGAGTCGAGATTTTCTTTTTCACGATTGAGAGGAATTCTCTCAACCTTCATAAGTCCTTCTACAATCTCATTTGTTTTGTACTTATCATTAACACCAGGTATATTAAGTCCCGACATATAATCCTGCCACCCTTAATTTCCTCAAGATTAAATCATCTCGTCGAAAAGAATTCCGATTGCTTTTCTGATACTGATTTTCAGTCTCTGAATATCAGCAGATGGAATTTCTTTAATGACCTGGTTTGTACTCGGATCAACAACTTTTACGACTATGGATCCCAGTTCTTCATTTACGTTGAACTGGAGTTTACGGCCCATTACCATGTCAGATAATTTCTGAAACTGCTGAGCGTCAGCTTTAATCTGAGCATTGTTCTGAACTATGTTGTCTACAACTCTAGCACCGTCTGCAATATTAAGCTGCTGAACATCAACTGCTGCTTTTAAATCGCTGTTAATAGTTTTTACAGCCGGAGAATTGTAATATAGGCCTTCCATGGCCAAGCTTGACCCTATGTTACTGATCGTATTCATAGGCATTCCTCCTGAAAGATAAAGAAAGGAGAGGGGCGCACCTCTCCAGTCTCACGTATTGTGTCAAAAAGACGACATCCAGAAGTCTCTCAAATACAATACGATTTCTTTAGACTATCTTAACAAAGCAAGAACGTTCTGGCTCTGTGAGTTAGCCTGTGCGAGCATTGCAGTACCAGACTGTGTGAGAATCTGATTCTTGGTATATTCTACCATCTCGCTAGCCATATCTGTATCGCGGATAAGGCTTTCTGCAGCCTGAAGATTTTCTGCTGCAACGTTTACACCGTCAGCTGCCATTTCGAAGCGGTTCTGGTATGCACCGAGATCTGCTCTCTGTTTAGAAACGATCATGAGTGCGTGGTCGATAGAACCGATTGCCATGTTAGCCGATTCTGGTGAAGCAATTCCGATCTGCTCGTCAGTTCCCTGAGCACCCTTAAGTCCGAGTGCCTGAGCAGACATTGTTCCAATGTATACACGAGCGTTCTGGTCCATGTTAGCACCAATCTGGAACTGCATGATTCTTCCTGAAACAGATTCAGAAGCGAATGCTCCAGTAAGAAGATTCATTCCGTTGAACTGTGCCTGGCTAGCAATGCGGTCTACTTCTGATACAAGCTGTGAAACTTCTACCTGAATCTGCATACGGTCTTCATCTGAGTAAATTCCGTTTGCTGACTGTACTGCCAATTCACGAACACGCTGAAGAATGTCTGTAGTTTCCTGCAAATATCCTTCTGTTGCCTGAATGAAAGAAACACCGTTTTCGATATTTCTGTTAGCCTGATTTAAGCCGCGGATCTGGCTGCGCATCTTTTCTGATACGGCAAGTCCTGAAGCGTCATCACCAGCACGATTAATGCGCTGACCTGAACTGAGTTTTTCAATGTTGCCCATGATGGCATCGTTAGAGATACCAAGAGTTCTGTTTGCATACATTGAACTCATGTTGTGATTAATAATCATTTTGAGCCCTCCATGTGATTAAACTACAAAGCATCATGCTTTGCACTCTGCCTGTGCGGGCTGTCAAATTTTTGCGCCAAATTTAACAGTTTCAGACCCTTACAGCAGGGATAATCAGTCTTGTATACTGAACAAAACCAGCGACGCTAATTTGATTCAACTTAAAACCGATTGTCCATGCTGCCACGGGCGCACATAGAAGACTCGTTTTCAAAGAACAAAATGCATCTGAAAATGCATTATCATTTCTAACGGTTTGCGGTATTTGAGTGATTGTAAAAAAAAGAGAGTAGAGAAGTACCGCACTATAAATAGTCTGCTTACCCCAAAGGGATAAACAAACTATTTATATTATATACCGTTATTAGTGCAAAGACAAGACATTTTTTTGCCCTGTCTTATGGCAATTACAGTATTTTAAGCCTATCTGAGTAAGCTCAATACTGTCTGTGACTGAGTGTTAGCCTGAGCCAACATTGCAGTACCAGCCTGCTGGAGAATTGTGTTCTTTGTAAATTCTACCATCTGGCTAGCCATATCTGTGTCGCGGATGCGGCTTTCAGATGCCTGGAGGTTTTCTGCTGAAATATCCAAGCCTCTAACAGCATATTCCATACGATTCTGATATGCACCAAGGTCTGCACGCTGCTTGTTAATTTTCATAAGAGCAGTGTCAATAACACCGATTGCGCGGTTGGCATCATCTGGACCTGCCAATGTGATCTTATCTCCAGTACCGATTTCACGTACTCCGAGAGCTACTGCTGACATTGTTCCAATGTAAACAGACATTCTCTGGTCCATGTTAGCACCAATGTGGAACCACATAGAACCTGTA
>CAJORB010000091.1:0-10211 GCA_905236565.1 uncultured Treponema sp.
GTTTTTTGTCATCCGAAAGAACTTCGTAAGCTTCTGTCGCTTCTTTAAATTTTTCTTCTGCTTCTTTATCGCCCGGGTTTCTGTCCGGATGATATTTTATAGCAAGTTTACGATATCCTTTTTTTATTTCGTCCAGTGAAGCACCCTTCTGAACTCCGAGTACTTCATAATAATCACGTTTTGCCATAACCAAAAATCCTTTTTAAAAGTAACCAGGCGCCACGAACGGCGCCCTTTTAATTAGTTGTCGTGTACTTCGTAGTCTACGTCTTCTGCACTGCCTTTGTCGAATCCGGATTTAGAACCCGAGTTAGAATCAGATCCAGGCTGTGGACCTGCTCCTGCTTCCGGACCTGCACCCTGAGGACCCGCTCCAGCTGCTCCCGAAGCCTGCTGCTGTTTGTAAACTTCTTCGGCTATTTTGTAAGAAGCCTGTTTAAGCTCTTCTGTCTTAGCCTTGATGTCAGCAGTGTTGTCACTTTCGAGTGCTTTCTTAAGAGCAGCGATTGCATCATCAATCTTCTGCTTGTCTGCACCGTTAACTTTATCGCCAAGTTCTTTTACGCTCTTTTCTGTTGCGTAAATCAAACTGTCTGCTTCGTTTCTTGCATCAACACTTTCGCGTTTTGCTTTATCGCTTGCAGCATTTGCTTCTGCATCTTTTACCATCTTGTTGATTTCTTCTTCGCTCAATCCAGATGAAGAAGTAATCTGAATGTGCTGTTCCTTTCCTGTTCCGAGATCTTTTGCAGATACATGAACGATTCCGTTTGCATCGATATCAAAAGTAACTTCAATCTGTGGAACACCACGTGGTGCTGCAGGAATTCCGACTAAATCAAAACGACCGAGTGTACGGTTCTGTTCTGCCATTTCGCGTTCACCCTGAAGTACGTGAATAGAAACTGCTGTCTGTCCATCTGCTGCTGTAGAGAAGATCTGACTCTTCTTTGTAGGAATAGTTGTATTACGTGCAATGAGTTTTGTCATTACTCCACCCATTGTTTCGATTCCCAATGAAAGAGGTGTAACATCGAGAAGGAGAACGTCTTTAACATCACCTTTCAATACACCGCCCTGTACTGCAGCACCGATTGCAACTGCTTCATCAGGGTTAACTGCACGGCTTCCTTCTTTTCCGAAAATTGATTTAACAACTTCCTGAACTTTAGGCATACGTGAAGAACCACCAACGAGAAGAACTTCATCAATTTTATCAGGAGACATTCCTGCATCTGCAAGTGCTTTGCGGCAAGGTTCCTTTGTTCTTTCAAAAAGATCATCTGTCATCTGTTCAAACTGAGCACGTGTCAAAGACTTCTGCAAGTGCTTTGGTCCTGTTGCATCTGCTGTAATGAACGGAAGGTTGATATCTGTTGTTGTCTGGTTAGAAAGCTGAATCTTTGCATTTTCTGATGCTTCACGAAGACGCTGCATAGCCATCGGATCTTTAGAAAGATCAATTCCTGTATCCTTTTTAAATTCATCGATGAGCCAGTTAGAAATTACACGGTCCCAGTCATCTCCACCAAGATGTGTATCACCGTTTGTAGCCTTTACTTCTACAACTTCATCAGCAAGTTCAAGAATAGAAATATCAAATGTACCACCACCAAGGTCGTAAACTGCAATTGTTCTTTCTTTGCTCTTATCTTTATTAAAACCAAATGCAAGAGCTGCTGCTGTTGGTTCGTTGATGATACGTTTTACATCAAGACCTGCAATCTTACCTGCATCCTTTGTTGCCTGACGCTGTGCATCGTTAAAGTAAGCCGGAACAGTAATAACTGCTTCTGTTACTTCCTGACCAAGATAATCTTCTGCAGTCTTTTTCATCTTCTGCAAAATGAATGCAGAAATTTCCTGCGGACTAAATTCTTTCTTTTCGCCGTTCTGTTCGATTTCTACACGGCAGTCTTCTCCGTGATCAATGATTGTATATGGAAGTTTTGTTGCTTCGCCTTTTAATTCTGAGAATCTGTGTCCGATAAGACGCTTTACAGAATAAACTGTATTTTTTGGATTTGTTACCATCTGGTTTTTTGCAGGTGCACCAACAATACGGTCGCCTTTAGAAGTAAAACCTACGATTGAAGGAGTTGTTCTTCCACCTTCTGAGTTCTGAATAACAACCGGTTCACCATTTTCCATTACAGAAACACAAGAGTTTGTTGTACCTAAGTCAATTCCAATAATTTTTCCCATTTTACTTTATCCTCCCGGGTCAAAATCCCAGTTTTATATTTTTTCAAGTTATGCACAAGTTCGCGATGTTTGCCCCGCAAACTCGCAAAAATCGAACCTTAGTTCGATTTCGGAACGCTAACCATTACCTTAGCGTTTCTGATTACTTTATCTTTGAGCATATATCCCTTTAAGTATACCTGCTTTAAAGTTTCTTTTTCTTTTCCCTCTTCTTCTACGCGGCCGATTGCCTCGTGAATGTCAGGATTAAATTCATCGCCTTCTGCACCGTAAGAAGTAAGACCATATTTTGTCTCAAGCATCTTAACAAGGTTAGCGCTTACCATTTTAATTCCGTCTACCATTGACTTAACGTCAGTCGCTTTTTCGCCGGCTTCTACCGTTCTATCAAAGTTATCAAGACTATCCAGAAGATCTGCAAGAAGATTTTCGTTTGCATAATCAAACGTTTCCTGTTTTTCCTTTATCATGCGCTTACGATAGTTGTCAAAATCTGCGGCACGGCGCAAAAGCTGGTCTTTTAAATCGTCATTTTCTTTTTTAAGCGATTCAATTATTTCTGCTTCTGTTAATTTTGCAGGCTTTTCTTCTGCTTCTTCTGCAGGTTTTTCATCTGCCTTTTCTTCTGCGGCAGTCTCAGTCTCTGATTTTGGTTCAGTCTCTGTTTCTGCCTTTGATTCAGCTTCTGCAGAATTTTCCTGAACTTTTTCTTTAACTTCTTCCTTCTTTTCTTCTTTGTCTGCCATTATTTAAAAATCCTTATAAATTTTTTCTATAAATAAAATTAGTAATAAAAACATTGCATCGTCAACAAAAAAAAAGATTTTTAATGAGAATTTTTGAAGTTTTTAATGCTGAATTTCTGCAATAAGCTTGAGCACGCCTTCTACAATCGCCTCATGCTCTTTAGGTGCTATACGCTCGTAAAGGGTATCAGGTGTGTCGCCCGGCATTACGGGCACTTTTTTCTGCACGAGAATGCGTCCCGTATCACAGCCGCCGTCTGCAATGTGAACAGTACAGCCGCTTTCTTTTTCGCCTGCAGCTAAAACCGCTTCGTGAACATGATGACCCCACATTCCGACTCCACCAAATTTCGGTAAAAGTGCCGGATGCAGATTTATGATGCGATCTTTGTATTCTTCGATTATGTTTCCTGCAAGGACAGTAAGGCAGCCGGCTTCGACGATTATGTCTGCCCCGTAATTTTTACAATCAGCAAGCATGGCGTCACTTACTGCACGGCGCTTTGTATCGCGGTCAGAAGCAATTGCAGTTTCTTTTCCCATTACGGCATACGGACTTCTGATTGTCGAAGGAATGCCTGCGTTCTTTGCCCTCTCAAGTGCGTATGCATCTTTATGATCACTTATTACGCACACAATTTTATATGGACACGCATCTCCTTCTTTTTTTTCGTAATCAATCAATGCCTGGAGATTCGTTCCGCCGCCAGAAACTAAAACTGCAATATTCATCTTTAGTCCTCAAAGAGAACTGCATCTTTCTGTCCGTTTACTTCGCCTTCTGCGTAAGCAACGCGGCCGATGCGGTATGCCTTCATATCAGGGATTCCAGGTTTAGAATATTTTGATGCGTTTTTGTTGAACATTTCAATTATCGCATCTGCTTCTTTGTAGCTTACTGCAAGAACAAAACCGATTCCCATATTGAATGTATTATAAACTTTTTCTACATCTGCTCCGCGCTTGATGAGTTCTCCAAATACAGGAGGAATATCCCAGCTGTCGCGCTTGATGATAGAAATAAGCTGACGTTTTGATTTTTCTGCTTTAGGATACATTCGCGGAATATTTTCGTAAAAACCGCCGCCTGTTACATGAACCATTCCGTGAATGTTCTTGCGGTATTTCTTTAAAACTTCCATTACAGGTTTTACATAAATGCGTGTAGGTGTAAGTAAAACTTCACCGATTGTTTTTCCTGTATCTTTTCCGTCATAAATAAATTTTTCATCAAAGTTTTTAACAAGTTTTCTTACAAGAGAAAATCCGTTTGAGTGGACACCTGTCGAAGAAAGTCCGATTAAAACATCGCCCTGCTTGATGTCTTCGCCTGTGATCATCTGTTTTTTATCACCGACACCTACACCAAAACCCGCAAGGTCATATTTTCCTTCATCATAGAATCCAGGCATCTCTGCTGTCTCACCACCAAGAAGAGCACAACCTGTTTCGATACATCCGTCAGAAACACCTTTAACTAAATCTGCTGCAACTTCTGCATCGAGTTTTCCGCATGCGATGTAGTCTAAGAAAAATAAAGTCTGAACCCCAGAACAGAGAATATCATTTACACTCATTGCAACACAGTCGATTCCGACAGTGTCATATTTTTTCATTGCAAATGCAACATCAAGTTTTGTTCCAACCCCGTCAGTGCCGCTTACCATTACAGGATTTTTAACTCCCTTTGGAACTTCAAACATTCCGTTAAAAGCACCGAGACCTGTAAGCATTCCAGGAATTGCTGCGCGCTTTGCATGTTCTTTATACATCGAAACTGCGCGATAACCTTCTTCTACATCAACACCAGACTGTTTATAATCTACCTTTGCCATATTGTCCCCCAGTTAAAAATCTGCCTTAGCGTTTGCAGCATCTTCTGCAAGTTTCGCGCGGAATTCTTTAAGTTTTTTGCTTAATTCAGGATATTTGATTGCAAGAATCTGAGCTGCAAGATAACCTGCATTTTTTGCATTTCCGATACCGACTGTTGCAACAGGAATCTGCGGCGGCATCTGAACAATAGAAAGAAGTGCATCCATTCCGCCAAGCCCGTTAGAGTTTGCAGAAACACATTCAAGCGGAACTCCGATAACAGGAAGTGTCGTAATGCCGGCAATAACTCCAGGAAGAGCTGCTGCAAGTCCTGCACCTGCAATGATTACTTCAAAGCCTTCGCTTTCTACCTGCTTTACGGTTTTATGGAGAAGTTCACCTGCTCTGTGAGCAGACAAAACAAATGCCTTGTACTCTATTCCAAATTCTGTAAGTACATCGGCAGCCTTTTTCATTTTTTCTGTGTCGGATTTTGAACCAAAGAAAATTGCAACTTTCATAGAGAGAATATATCAAAAAAGGGGTCAAAATTCAATATAGGCCAAAACGACGTAAAACCGCCTAAAGCTCCTGTTTCTGACCGTCCGTAAGCTTATCTGCGATTATAAACTGGTTTGTGTCGAACTGTGGATATTCATCAAAAAGCCTGTCAAAAAATTCCCTGTAACCTTCTTCAAAATAACTTCTTGATGCAGTTACAGTAAAGCCCATCGACTCAAGAATTTCGTTATATGCTGAATTTGTAAGGTACCCGAACTGCTCATGAATTTCACGCTCATAACTTACAGGACCCCAGTCATATTTAAAAATAAATTCCATGAGAATCCCGAAAGGACCGGTTATTTTATTTCCTTCAATTTTAAAATCCCGTTCAACCGTCGGATAACCTTTAAAATCTTTTATAAACTTCTTAAAAAAATCTATGCCCTCAGAACTTTTTACCGTTACAGATTTTATTTCCTTATAGTCATGAGGCTTTACCCCGTCACGGATGATGATTCTTCCGCCGGGGTTTAAAGAGTCGTAGGCATTATCAAGGGCTGTAGTAACAGATGCAAGATTAAATTTCCTTCCGTGCAAAAATGTATAGCTGTAGATTTCATGCAGAATCGAAGAAAAAATAATTGTATCAACTTTAATCGGGTATACACCTTCTACAAAATTATGTTTATCTAAAGTCCAGTGGCTCTTAGTTTCTATCTTTTTTTCAGAAAGATATTCCATCGCAATAGGAGAAATTTCTGTTCCGATAATTGTCTTCGAATCCCCGAACTTCTTTTCAAGTGCATCAAGCATTACGCCGCCACCTGAACCTACATCAAGGATTCTTTCTCCTACAACGTAGTCAGGTATTTCACTTTTTAACGAAACACTTGTATTCATAATTCTATAATAACGCTGATTACCTGATGTCATTTTTTTATTCCGTTGATAGATTTATTTCTGAACTTATAAATTGAGTTCAATTAATTCACATTTAATATTATACTGAATTATAAAATTATTATCTATTCGGCGGGTCACCAAACGGATCACCAAGCGAAAATTCTATATCAATTTCCGGAATACAATATGTGGGACCACCGCGTTCTGCACTAAGATTACCGCCGTATATCCATCCGGTTTTTCCTTCATGCGTAAACCTTACCCATCTATATTTTTTATCCTGTTCATCGAGTTCTTCAGTAACTGCTTCAAATTCAATATTTATCTGGCTCTGTCCATTTTTATAACTTGCCGGAATATAAGCGATTACGTTTGTTCCTTCCTTACCAGGTCTATCCCTGATTTCAACTTCATCACTATCTTTACTCCACACACACAATATATCCGAGAGTTTTCTGACAGTCCATTCTCTTCCTGAAGAATCAATTGTTTCAATAATTTCCCATGAGTTATTTTTGTAAGGATTAAAACATTCTACAAATCCTTCGATGTCGTTTACTTTAACTTTATAAAAAACATCATGATAATTGTCCCCGGGTGTATTTAAATCCCAGATTTCAAAAATATCAAGTTTATCACCATACTTAAGAGTATAAACTGTTTCTGATTTTTGAATATCTGAATAAACACGATTATTGAAAATATCACCACATAAAACTGTCTGATTATGTTTTCTTATTACAAGTGTTTGATCAAAAAAATTTACAGTTTCAGAAATAATTGCGCCATTACCGTCTGCATAATCCGGAGAATATTTTTCTGCTTCAACCTTTTTAAGTTTTTCCCCATAACACCAGCCAACAACTGCATATTCTACGTTGTTACCATCTTTATCTACTGCACCTTTTTGGACTTCTACTTTAACCCAATCTTTAGCAACAGTACCTGCTTCACTGATATCAATAATCTTTACTTTTGAATTTTTCCCTAAAACAAGTTTTTCCTTACATCCGTCCCAGGATGCAGTATAAAGAGTAAGTTCTTCCAGAGTAATCATGTCCTGATAAAGAACAAAGCCCAGGCTGTTTTTTTCTACATATTTTTCTTCATTTTTTCCTGCTGATTTTTCATCTTTTTTTTCTGCTGATTTTTCGTCTTTTTTTTCTATTTTAACTTCACTGTCATTTACAGCCGGTTCAACTTTTTTATTATCATTACTTTTTGTACATGAAACAGCAAGAATCAGTAACAGTCCTAGGGCCTTTAATTTCATTCACTATACTCCAATAGAATTATTCAATTAAAATCTTACTTTCTCAAATATTCAAGAACGTCCTTGTAAACTTTCTTTGGCTTTGAGTCCTTGTCGTACATAAGCGCATTGCCTTTTCCAGGAAACTCTGCAGGAATCCAGCTCTTTTTATCTGTATAACCCCATGTAATTACACTTGTTACATTCGGTTCTTCACTTGCAAGCTTGTAAAGAGAAAGATAAATATTTTCCTGAACAACTTCATGTGCTTCGATTGCGTCCATCGGAATTCTTACATCAAGTTCACTGAATGAAATTTCGATTCCGATTTCTGCATAACGCTGAATGTTTGCGCGGATTGCATTTTCATTATAGTTGTAAGAAGTATCAAGATGCATCTGCATTCCAACTCCATCAATCGGAACACCTTTTTCCTTTAACTCTTTTACATAATTAAACATTGCATCTGCTTTTCTATTTCCCTTGCATTCGTTGTTGTATTCATTAAGGTAAAGTTTTGTATCAGGATCTACTTCATGTGCTTTAATAAGCGCGTGTTCAATATAATCTGGTCCGATTGTTTCGTACCATACATTTTTTCTGAATGAACCGTCTTCTTCGAACATTTCGTTTACTACATCGTACTCAGAAATTTTTCCTTTATAACGTGTCATGATTGTTTCGATATGTTCATCCATCATTTTTAAAGCCTGTTCACGAGTCCAGTTGCTTGATACAAAAGGAGAGTTCTGTCTGTGCCAGAAAAGTGTATGCCATTTAACATCCATATTATTTTCCTGCGCATATTTAACAAGCTGGTCAATGTCGTTCCAGTTCCAGAAATTTTTATTTGGTCTTAAGTTTGCCCACTTCATGCAGTTTTCAGAAACAACTACATAGCTGTTTTCTTTTATAATCTTTGAAACACTCTTATCAAAAAATATTCCGGCGCCTACAGACATTCCGGCTCTAAATCCTTTTTTCTTTGCCGCATCACGGAATGATTTACCGCATGATGTAAGCGATGTAACTATTAATACAGCAGAAAGCAGAGTAATAAAAAATCTTTTATTTTTCATAAAATACCTCGTCTTTAATATTTCATATTCAGTTTTCATATGATAACACATAATTTAGAAAAATCACGATAAAAATTTAAAATTAGGGAATTTTACCTAGTAACGACCGTTCATCGGACTACGCACGATAAATAAGCCTGACCGTTTTCCTTAATCCATTTATTCCACTTTTTATATTCTGGAAAAAGAGCATAAACTTCTTCGTAAAACTCTTTCGAATGATTCATGTGATGTCTGTGACAAAGCTCGTGAACTATTATGCTGTCCATAACTTCCTGAGGCATTAAAACAAGAAGGCAGTTAAAATTAAGATTTCCTTCTGCACTGCAGCTTCCCCAGCACGTTTTCTGAAGCCTTATAAAAATGCGTCCGTATGTAATTCCTGCGCGTTCTGCATAAAGCCTTACCCGCTCCGGAATTATTTTTCGTGCCTGCCTTTTTATCGCCCTTATGCGTTTTTCGTCAAAAGGCCCGATATTGCCTGCAAGTTCATTCTGGCGTTTAGTCTGTTCAATATGCTTTAAAATCCAGCTGCGTTTTGTTTCTATAAATTCGATGATTTCCTTTTCTGTCGAAAACCAGGGGGCTTTTACAAGGATGCTGCAGTCACCCTGTATTTCAAGAGAAATGCTTCTTCGCTTTGATTTTTTAATCACATATTTTATCTGCATCGGTTTTAGATTACATGCTGAATAATAAAAAAACAAGTGCGATGCTTCGAAGCACGCGCCATAGCCACGCCAAATCGCGCGTCAATGCCACGCCAAAGTCGCTCCCGCAGAAAAACCTATGGGGCCCGCACGCTGCGCTTCGCTTAGAAGTGCCTCCCATAGCTTGTTTCTGCTCCGCGACTTTGACTCAGGCTTGGTGCATCGTGCATAAAAGCGCGGTATTTTGTGATTTTTTTCACAGTAAAAATTAAATTTTACTGATATTTTTTAATTTCAGTAAAAAATCTATTTACCTTTTTCTTTACTTATATTACACTTACTTTTATGAAGAAGTTTACTTTTAAGGGCGGAATTCACCCTAAAGACAAAAAAGAGCTCTCGCGCGGAAAACCTCTCACATACCAGTATCCGGTTACAAACTCGGTTACGATTCCGGTAACTATGGGCGGAGCAGTAAATTCGATTCTCGTAAATCCGGGTGACGAAGTTTTAAAAGGCCAGATCATCGCAAACTCTACTTCTCCACTTTCATGTCCTGTTCATGCTTCTATAAGCGGAACAGTAAAAAAAATAACATCGCATTCTGTTGCCGGCATGGGCGAAGCATTGTGCATTGCAATAGAAGAAAATAAAGATAAACCTGAACTCAAAGATAAAAATGTTTTCATGCAGCCTCTTGATCCGTTTAAATGTACGAGAGAAGAATCTATCGAACGCATTCATCAGGCAGGCATAACAGGAATGGGCGGTGCAAGTTTTCCGACTTATGTAAAATTAAATTATCCGCAGACTGCAGAAATCGAACACCTTATCATAAACGCAGCAGAGTGCGAACCATATCTTACTATTGATGAAACAATTTTAAGTGAACGCCTTGATACTATTCTCGATGGAATTAGAATTGTTCAGCATCTTGTAAAAGCTCCTGCAACACTTGCTCTTGAAAGCAATAAAAAATTTTTACTTGAACATATTCAGTCTAAAATAAACGAAATCGAAGGCGAATGCGAATATAAGATCAGCGTACAGATTTTAA
>CAJORB010000092.1:0-2793 GCA_905236565.1 uncultured Treponema sp.
GCCAAAAGGCCCCATACACATTAAAAAAACTTGAACGTGAATATACTCACGGCTTAAGTTGACACGTATGGGGTGAAACCCACGGAATTATGGGGTTTCATCTACGATATTATGGACATTAAACATCCATTTTACTTCTTTTACAATAGAATCCAGATCTCCGAAAATATAACCATAGGATATTCCAAAAAGTGCTCTAAGTTGTTCTTTGATTTTCTGTTTATACTGTTGAGGAATATAATATTTTGCCATACCAGTTCCACAATCTTCTGGTGTCAAAGCCTGTGCCCCATTTAAATAAAGAAGAAATCTTGCCCCCTGTTTATCTATTCGATAGTTTGTTTTATTGGGAATAATAGAAATAATAGGTCTAGGTATTGTTGGATGATGTTGATTTATATAATTTTGCAATTTTCCTAGGATCCTATTATACTCTTCTTCCTTCTCAGGCAATAAAGGTTTATTTAATAAAGTAGCAATACAACTATGAACAAAAGAATCATTCTGCTCAAAAACAGAATATAGTTCAAATATCATTTTAGGCGTAATTGCATACAATACTCCATCCTCCGAGATAGAATCGTTTTCTACAGCAAAAAATAACGCAACTAGTGGATAAATGGTCCAATCCAATAAAAATGACTGTAAGCCATAATGCTGTGCTAAAAAATACATGCTAACAAGATCGTTACATTCATTAGAACGAAGACCTGCGCTTAGCTTGACAAATTTTTCAAATAAATATCTTTGAAGAACCAAATGGTTCCTACCAGCAAATTCAATACTTGAAAAAGCTTTTACTAAACCTGGACGCATAATACCAGGTAAAAGATCCCAATCTTTCGCTTGGCCTCTGTACCAAGCGTATGAGTCTCTCGGAGTTCCCAAAAATTTTTCATTTATGGCTTGGAACTCCTTTACGGCATCTTCTAACGATGTAATTACCTTTTTAGTATCCATAATAAATCACTAAAAAATCAATCAACCGAATATGCGCGTATGTCGTAAGCCGTGCAACCATATATCAAATGATTATTTGGGGCTATTGCCATACCATCCATTAGTGTGTTCACATGAAAGTCTTTGATCTTCTGCCAGTTCTTTGTACTATAAAGACATAGTTCTGATTCTTTAGCATCATCTGACATCGCTATATACGCAAGATAATCTCCATTTTTAGAGAAGTCAACATTAAGCGTTATATGATATCGATTAATTATTTGCTGAATAAGTTTATAAGATTTAGAATCGTAAACCATTATCCCATCCCCAGTAGTAACCGCAAAACAAGATCCATCAGGTGCATAACGCACTTGACTGCAAAATTTTTCAAACTGTATTGTTTGTAGTAATTTACAACTACTTACATCCCAAATCCGAACCGTTTGATCATTGCTACATGAAATCAAATTTTTACCATCTGGAGAAAAGTCTGCACAGAAAACTCCACTCTGATGTCCTTTTAAAAAAATTAGATCACCTTCTCCTTCTTCAAAGTTTGTCCATTTATATAAAGCTATATTATCAGTACTTTTTTCACTTTTTTTCAGTGTTGAAAAAGTTAGAGCATTCACTGTATTTTCTTCTAGCTTGGACGTTGCAATGCATGTAAGGACTTTTCCTGGTACCCAAACTTTCTCTTCCAAGATGGTTCCTTCTTCAAAATCTATTGTATAATGTTTATTATCTTGTCCGCTTCCACAAACATTCAAATATTTTCCTTGTCCCGCGAACTTCATAAAATACACACTTTCCTGAATTGGAAGTGTCCATAGTATTTTTTTGCTATCGATATTGCGTGCTTGTAAATATTTTTTGTCTTTAAGAATAGCTTCATAGACAATGTTCTTTCCATCTGGTGAAATTAGAAACTTGCCAGGTCCAATAAACTCTAAAGGGATAGAAGATTTGAAATCTCGTGCCAAATCGTTATTTGTCACGATCTTTTTATATGGCGTATTTGAACCTATTATACCCAAAAATACTATTACGCAAATAATTCCTATCCCTACCCAAAGGAATGGAATTTGTTTTTTGCCCTTCTTTTTCATATTGCCTTTTTTGCTGCTTCTAACTGTCGTTGAAGGTTCAGAAAAAACTAGAGTCCCCTCGTCTGGGGTGGAGTTATTAAATTTCAAACCTTTTATATTTTTTGCAAAGGCTTTTTGTCCTGCTTCTGTGATAATTACTGTATCAGGAAGAATTTCTCCCGTTTGGGCCATTGTCTTGAGTTGTGCAGTTGAGATTGGACCTTGTTTTGTACCATTCTTGACAAAAAACCAATTAGCCATAAGTATCTCCTGATTTCTGTTGCGAATTTCCGATGAATGTGTCATTTGTTCATCATAAAACACTTCTGGAAATTCTAAGAAAAAACTATTTTATTATAGTATAAAACGTAATTAAGAAAATTACAAGGAGTACCACCCTAGAATTTTAAATTTCTTTTAGAAATTTCATCTTTTTATTTTGATGCTACACAAATCAGCCCCCTCAATGAGGGGGCCTTTAAACCATGCGGGAAACATCGTCCCCACATTCCGTGGGTTTCACCCACGGCTATTAACATTCAGCCCCTCCGGGGTTGCTGCGGCCGGGCCGGCCGCGGACGGCGAGCCGCCGTCCTTCCGGATGTTTAACTCATTTCCCGGCGATGATCAGGTCCAGATCGGCGCTCTTCTTCGCGATCGGGTCGCTGCCGCCTTCGATCGTCATGAATCCGCTGTAACCAATGTCCTCGATCGCCTGACGCACGGCCGGCCAGTTCACGCTCCCGGAGCGGATCTCGCAGAA
>CAJORB010000093.1:0-4326 GCA_905236565.1 uncultured Treponema sp.
AAGCATTCCCGCTTATGAGATTCCGCACAAAAGACATCGGTGTATTAAACGTAGAAAAATGTAAATGCGGAAGAACTTTTGTTCGTATGTCAAAGCCTATGGGAAGAACAGATGATATGCTTATCATCCGCGGTGTAAATGTATTCCCGAGTCAGATCGAAGAAGTTCTCTTAAAGCAGGGTTATGCTCCTAACTATCAGATTATCGTTGGAAGAGAAAACAACACAGATACATTTGAAGTTAAAGTAGAAATGACTCCAGAAAAGTTTAGTGATGTGATTGCAGAAGTAAAGGCACAGGAAACAAAACTTGAGAATGCACTTTTGACAATTCTCCAGATTAAGGCTAAAGTAACACTGGTTGCTCCAAAGACAATTGAACGAAGCGAAGGCAAGGCAAAGCGTGTTATTGATACAAGAAAATTACACGGTTAATAAATAACGGAGGTTAGTATGGCTATTAAACAGATTTCGATTTTCCTTGAAAACAAACAGGGAACACTTGTTCAGATAACTCAGGTTTTTGCAGATTTAAAGATTAACCTTAAGGCTATGTCGCTTGCAGATTCAACAGATTTTGGTATTGCAAGAATCATCGTTGACAATCCTGATGAGATTGTTACTAAAATTCAGCAGAAAGACTATATTGCAAAAGTGAATGACGTTATTGCAATAGAAATCCCTGATGAAACAGGAAGTTTAAATTCTATATTAAAACTACTTGCAGAAAACGGCAGAAACGTAGAATATATGTATGGATTTACTGGAAAGAAAACAAATTCGGCATATATGATTATGAGGACGACTGATATCGAAAAGGCAGAAGTTGTTCTTAAAAATGCCGGAATAAAAACTCTTGACCAGAAAGATCTTGGTGAAATTTGATTTTTTCTTGGAGAAAAAAATGAAAAAATTTTTAACGGTTTTATTGGTAGCAATTTCATTTGCTTCTTTTATGGGTTGTTCAAAAAGAAACACAAAGCAGTTTGTAATCGGTTTGGACGATGCTTTTCCTCCTCTCGGATTTAGAGACGAGAACAACGAAATCGTAGGTTACGATGTTGATCTTGCACGCGAAGTTGCACTCCGCCTCGGAAAAGAATTTGTTGCACAGCCAATCAACTGGAGTGCAAAAGAACAGGAACTTGCAACAGGAAGAATCGACTGTATCTGGAGTGGTTTTACAATGACTCCGGAACGTCTTGAAGCAATGGCTTTTACAAAACCTTATCTTAACAATGCACAGGTTGTTGTTGTAAAAAAAGGTTCTAATGTAAAAACTCTTGCAGATTTAAGCGGAAAGATTGTAGGTGTTCAGTCAGAATCTTCTGCACAGGACGCAATCAACGACGCACCAGAGTTTAAAGAATCGCTCAAAAAGATTATCGAGTTTTCTGAAAACGTAACTGCTTTAAACGATCTTGAAATCGGAAATGTAGACGCAGTTGTTCTTGATCTTGTTGTTGCAGATTATATGATTACACAGGGCGACAAACCTCTTATCATTCTCGAAGAATCTCTCGCACCAGAACAGTACGGAATCGGTTTTGCAAAAAACAACACAGAACTCCGTGACAAAGTTCAGAAGATTCTCGAAGAGATGGAAGCTGACGGAACTGTTGCACAGATTTCTAACAGCTGGTTTGGAAAAAATCTTTCTGTGATTGGAAAATAAATTTTTTACGCGATGGGTAATTTATTTTTCGATAATAATTTTTTAAAACTCATTGGTATTTTTTTACGAAGCACAGGTGTAAGTGCGGCGGTATTTTTTCTTACGTTAATTTTTGCTGTTCCGCTTGCACTTATAATCTGTTGTGGTCGTCTTTCTAAGTTTGTTTTAATTTCAAAAATAACAAACGCTTTTCTTCTTATAATCCGCGGAACCCCGCTCATGCTCCAGCTCATCTTTGTTTATTTTGCACCGGCTTATATTTTTAAAGCGAGTCTGGACAGATTTGTTGCAGCAATAATTGCCATGGTAATTAACTACGCGTGTTATTTTGCAGAAATTTATCGAGGCGGAATTCAATCAATTCCCGTCGGTCAATACGAAGCTGCAAAGGTGCTTGGTTTTACAAAATGGCAGACGTTTTTTAGGATTGTAATTCCACAGGTAATTAAAAAAATAATTCCGGCAATGGGAAACGAAGTAATTACGCTTGTTAAGGATACGGCTTTGGTTCAGGTGATTGGTGTCGCAGAACTTTTTCACGCGGCGCAGACACAGAGCGGAAGACTCGTTAGCGTTTTACCATTGTTTTTTGCAGGTTTAATTTATTTTATAATGAATTATATCGTTTCAAAGACTTTTGATACCGTGGAGAAAAAACTTGCCTACTATAAATAACGATACAAAAAACAATACAGACGAAATCATCAGAGTAGACCATTTACAGAAATTTTTTGGTATGCTCGAAGTAATAAAAAACATTTCTTTTACAGTGCGCCGCGGTGAGGTTTTAGGAATCATAGGACCTTCCGGCAGCGGAAAATCTACTCTTTTAAGAACGATATGTCAGTTAGAAGAAGCAACCGGCGGAACTATAAGCGTATGCGGAAGGGACATTGTTCGCGATGGCGTTTATTCTGTCAAAGAAGAGTTAAGGGAGATAGGTTTAAAAGTAGGACTGGTTTTTCAGAACTTTAATCTTTTTCCTCATCTTAGCGTTCTTGAAAACATTACAGAAGCCCAGCGCTGCGTTCTTGGTAAATCAAAGGAAGAAGCAGAAGCAACAGCATACGAGCTTCTTAAAAAAATGGGGCTCGAAGAAAAAGCAGCTTCTTATCCATGCCAGTTGAGTGGCGGCCAGCAGCAGCGCGTTAGTATTGCAAGGGCTCTTGCGTTAAAGCCAGAAGTTCTCTTTTTTGATGAACCGACATCGGCACTTGACCCTGAGCTTACAGGTGAAATTCTTTCTGTAATCAAAGCACTTGCCCGCGAAAAAATGACTATGGTCGTCGTAACTCACGAAATGGCATTTGCACGTGACATAAGCGATCATCTTATCTTTATTGATAACGGAATCATCGTAGAACAGGGAAATCCTGAAGATGTAATTAACCGTCCTCGCGAAGAGAGAACAAAACTTTTCTTAAAACGTTTTAATGAAAACTAGAAAATTATTTCTCTATGGTGTAAAATATTCTACTTGAGTTATTTAATTTAAAGTAGAATATGGAAGAAGACAAAAATAAAAATGACAGATTTCAAAATCCTCTGATTGTTCAAAGTGACAGAAGCATTCTCATGGATGTTCACTCGCCTTATGCAGATGAATGCCGCAATGCGCTTATTCCGTTTGCAGAGCTTGAACGCTCTCCTGAACATCTTCATACATACAGACTTACTCCGCTTTCTTTGTGGAATGCAACAAGTGCCGGTTTTGATTTTAAAAATGTAATAGAGGTTCTCGAAAAATATTCTCGATTTGATGTTCCTTCTTCGATTAAAGACTGGATAGAAGAAACCGCAGGAAGGTTTGGCAAAATTCAGCTTAAAACTGCACCAGAAGAATTGCTCGAAGACACTGACAGGAATTTTGAATACCTTCTTCTTGAAACAGAAAATCTTTTTATTTACAAACAGATAGAAACAAATCCTTCGTTAAAAAAATATCTTATTCCGTGTAAACAGGAAAAAAGTTTTCTTGTTCTTCTTACAGACCGCGGAACAATAAAACAAAAGCTCATCGAAATTGGATGGCCGGTAAAGGATAATGTTCCGCTTATTGATGGTGAACCGATAGAAATAAATTTGCGCGAAGAAACTCAGGATAAAAAAAATCTTGTAATCCGCGACTACCAGGAAGAGGCTGCAAAAGCGATTGTGGGCGACAAAGGACCGGGAACAGGTTTTGGTACGATTGTGCTTCCGTGCGGGTCTGGAAAAACTATTGTTGGTTTAAAAATCATGTCGATGTTAAAGACAAGTACGCTTATCATTTCGACAAACATAACTTCTGTTCATCAGTGGATTGATGAGCTTCTTGATAAAACAGATATTTCAAAAGATGACATTGCAGAATACACAGGCGAGGCAAAATCGATTAAACCGATTACTGTTGCAACGTATCAGATTTTAACATGGAGACCGGATAAAGAAGGACCTTATCCGCACTTTAGTTTGTTCCGTGAGCGAAACTGGGGACTCATAATTTACGACGAAGTTCATCTTTTGCCGGCTCCGGTATTTCGTGTTGTTGCAGAACTGCAGGCTGTGCGCCGTGTCGGGCTTACTGCGACTCTTGTAAGAGAAGACGGCTGCCAGGGTTATGTGTTTAGTCTTGTAGGACCAAAACGCTATGATGTTCCGTGGAAAGAACTT
>CAJORB010000094.1:0-9321 GCA_905236565.1 uncultured Treponema sp.
ATGTGGCGCGCTGTCGGGATTTGAATTAGTGTCTGTGTGTGGCGCGCTGTCGGGTTGTGAAACAGTTCCTTTACCATCAAGTGCCGCCTTAAAACTATTAAAAAGATTTTTTACACCCTTAAAACCAAACGGCTGCTTTTCATCGTTCCATGCAACAAAAGTTGAATCAGAAAAATAAAACTCGATGTCTTTTCCGATTGCAATGTCAATTTTTTCGTTTAACTCAGCAGGATTAAAATCTGCCATTGTAGGAGAAATGTTTGTATAAACTTTTGTGTCGGGACTTATTTTTGCAAGTCTGTCGATGTAAGTAAAACTTTCTTCTGTAGGACATGCATAAATATAAGGGACTTTAAAACCTCTGCTGCATAAAAAGAGAGAAAGTTCAAACGGATCTGCATTTAACATCTGTCCGACTGCAAAAGCTGCATCAGGATATTTATTTTTAAAATCTTCTATTGATTTTTCTGCTTCATCATAATTAAATTTTAAAATCGATTCATCAAAAGAAACTCCGATAGAAGAAGCAAAAAGTTTATACTGCTTTAAGATTTTTTCTGTATCATAAAGTCGCACAAGTTCTATATATGGAGTTTTTATATTGTTCATCACTTCGTTTGCAGCGTATCGTGATTCTGGATTAAGAACGAGATTAAAATTTGCGTTTCCCATTTTCTGATATTCTTCAAAAGTTTTGCATTCAGAAATCTGGTTTATTTTTTTAATTCCGGCAGATTTTAAAAGAGAAAATAATTCGCATTCAGAATCTAGCGGGCTAAAAAATCCCATGATGTTTACGGTTGTACTTTCTGTTTTTTCTTTTTTTAAAAGTGAATACAGTGCAGCCCTTATTGCAGTCATAGGAGGTTTTCTTCCTTCGCGTGTAAGTGCATACATGTATGTCGGAACAACGTAAACACCTTTGCTTTCTGTAAGCTTTGCACAGATGCTTTCAAGATCTGTTCCTAAAAGTGCATCGACGCATGTGATGCAGATTGTAATTACTTTTGGATTTGCTTTTAAAATTATGTTATCGATACAGTCAGAGATTTTTTTTAAGTGAAGACCAGAAACTAAATCGCTTTCTGACATCTGAAGGTAAAACATCTTTGTTGAATAACCTTCTTCTGCACTAAGAATCGTAGAGTTCCTTCCGCAGCAGGCAGGAGCAACAAGAAGCATCACGCTTTCTGGAATTACAAGGCCTGCACGTTTTACTCCAAAGCCTAAAGCGCCCGGTGAGTTATACGAAAGAGATGCAGGACTTGAAAAAATAAGTTTGCATGCCGGGATAAAATCTTTTGCGATGTTGTTTTTTCCTGCGTCAGAGATATCTTTTATTGAAGAAAAAAAGGTTTTTGTCATATTCCGCCTGTAAAAGATTACTGCTTTGTAACCATAGATTTTACTGATGCACCTTTTACGCGACCAAGCTTTCCTGTGAGCGCGCTGATGTCATCGTTCGAGCCGTCTACGATGAGAGAAATGACACTTATGTTTTTTTCTTTGTACGGAATTCCCATTCTGCCTACAATGAGTCCGACATATTCATGAAGGATTGCGTTGATTTGAGAAACACATTCAACGTCGGTAATTACGATTCCGACGATACCTATACGTTTGTCGTCTTGAGTTGAATTCACTAAAATACGTCCTTCTGCTCGGAAAAAGCCTTGCAGTCAGCTGAATAATGAAACTACCGGGTCCGGATAATGCGAAGCCGGCAGATATCGATACATATATAGTACAAATTTTCCGCCTTTAAGGCAAGGCCTCTGAGAGTTTGCCTCGCAAACTCGAAACGAAAAGCACAAATTTTTGATAGTTTAGAAGAGAAATTTACTTTTCGTACGTTGACCAACCCCCTTTATTTCTTTATAATAGCATTTCACACTGTATGGTGTCGTATTATGTATATTAGGACTTGGCTTAAGTTCGAGCGTGAGTTCTAGTGGAGGTAAAAAGTGGTCAAAATCAGACTTAAGAGATTTGGTGCTGCAAAGCGTCCATGCTACCGTATCGTAGTAATGGATGAACGCAAACCACGCGATGGTCGCTGTATCGAAGAACTTGGTATCTATCAGCCTATAGCTAAAGAAGATGCACAGGTTGCTTTGAAAGAAGATCGCGTTAAGTACTGGATCGGAGTTGGTGCTCAGCCTACTGCAATCGTTGCAAAACTGATGAACGTAAAAGGCTTGGCAAAGAACGGACAGTCCAAGTAATTTATAGGAGCTTGTAACATGGAAAAAGACCTGATTGAATACATTGCAAAATCTTTGGTCGATGATCCTGAAGCAGTTTCTGTAAATGAAATCGAAGGTGAACGAGGACCAGTACTGGAACTTAAAGTAGCTGAAGGTGATATTGGAAAGGTCATAGGTAAGTACGGTCGTATTGCTAAAGCTTTGCGCACTGTTTTAAGTGCATCTGGCAGCAAGGACGGAAAACGTTATAGCCTGGAAATTCTGGACTAATCGTACTGATGACAGTAGATGTTAATTTTGATGATCAGTTAACAGTTGGTTTTGTTCGTGGGACACATGGTCTTACAGGACAATTTAAAGTAGAGAGTGCTTCTGGATTTTACGAACATATTGAAACATTAAAAGAAGTTACTTTGAGGCATGGTGAACAGGTTAAGACTTTCAAAGTAGAAAGTACAGAACCGGCAAATCAAACCTTGTATATGAAATTAGAGGGCGTTGATTCCCCCGAAGAAGCAAAACAGCTTAACGGATGGGATATAAGAGTTCCTCGAAAGTTTGCAAAACCTTTATCAAAAGATGAATGGTATATTGCAGATCTTTTAAAATGTACTCTCATTTATGAGAGCAAAGATGGATTGGCCGGAGAAAATTCCGGACTATATGAAATAGGTACAATCACAGACGTATTGGAAGGCGGAGCAGGTGATCTCTTAGAGATTTCCCTTTCCGAGAGTTGCAGTATTCTGGCAGACAATATCAAAAAAACTTCTTCGGGAAAACCGAGAAGAGTTTTAGTTCCGTTAAACAGGGAACACATCGGTAAAGTTGATATCGAAGCCCGAACAATACAGCTGATGCACCTCTGGATTCTGGAGTAATTCCATGAAATTTACAGTGCTGACCTTATTTCCTCAGATACCACAGGCTTTCTTTGAAAACTCAATCATGGCCAAGGCGGTAGAAAAGGGAATTATTGCCTACGATTTAGTGAATATCAGAGATTTCGCTCTTGATAAACACAAGACATGTGATGACAGTCCATATGGAGGAGGAGCAGGACAGTTAATGGGACCTGAGCCTCTGGGACGAGCGCTTGAAAGCGTAAAGGCAAACCGCAAGCATGTTATTTATGTAACACCAGGCGGAAAGCAGTTTACACAGAGTAAGGCGTTAGAACTTAGTCGCAAAGACGAACTTGTAATTATCTGCGGAAGATACGAAGGTATCGACCAGAGAATTATTGATTACTATGTCGACGAAGAGATTTCTATCGGAGACTATGTAATGTCAAGCGGAGAAGTTAGTGCAACGGTAATCATCGATACAGTGTATCGCCTGATTGACGGAGTAATAAGTTCTGAATCGCTCGACGAAGAAAGTTACAGCGACGGACTTTTAGAATATCCGCAGTACACACGTCCACCAGTGTACAAGGGCATGGAAGTTCCGGAAGTTTTATTATCCGGCAACCACGAAAATATTCGAAAGTGGCGGCTAAAAAAGCGCCTTGAAAAAACACTTGCAAACAGGCCAGACCTTATAATGCAGGCGAGAATAAAAGGACAGCTCACTTTAGAAGCCGAAAAAATGATTGAGGAAATAACAAATCAGGTTAGCGTAAAAGCAAACCTTAAAAAGAGAAAGCGAAAAACAAAGTAACTTTTATCTTGTTACTGGAGACTATAATGGATCTTATTAAGACAATCGAAGAACAGCAGAAACGCGCTGGAGCACAGCCGTTTAATGTTGGTGATACAGTTTGTGTAAACTTCAAAATCATTGAAGGTAAAACAGAACGTATCCAGAAATTTGAAGGCCTCGTTATTGCAATGAAGAACGAAGGTGCAAGAATGACATTTACTGTAAGAAAAAATTCTTTCGGTGTTGGTGTAGAACGTGTATTCCCATACAACTCACCAAGAATCGTAAAAGTAGATGTAGTTCGTCCTGGTAAAGTTCGCCGTGCTAAACTCTATTACATCCGTGATAAAGTTGGTAAGGGTGCAAAAGTTAAGGAACTTCTTGGTGCAGCAGCTGAAGCAGCAATGCAGGCTCGCAACAAGGCAGCTGAAGCTGCAGCAGCTTCTAAAGAAGCAGAAATCAAAGCAGAAGCTAAAGCTGAGCACGAGGCACAGGCAAAAGCAGATAAATAATTTTACTAACCTGGAATTAGTTATATAGAATGAACAGTACTTCAAGTATTTATGTACATTCTCAGACTGCCCTCCCCAAAGAGTATTCAAATCTCTTAAAGGAGGGCAGTTCTGTTTTAGTAAGAATATTAAAACAGACAGGTAAAAATACATTCACTGCATCTTTTGCAGGCGGAAGATTTTCTGTAACGTCAAAGGATGCACTAAAGCCCGGCTCGACTTTTATGGCCAGGATTTCTTTTGATGGCGGCAAGCTGAATTTAATCAGGACCGCACAAAGCGTTCAAAATCAGTCAGAGATTCAGAATAAAAATATAATCCAGCAGTTTAATACTTTGACACCGGAACTTTCTCAGATGCTTTTAAGTCTTGGGCTTGCGTCTGATGGTATTTCTAAAATGCTTCTTCAGACTTTAATTGCTTGTGGTGGAAAATTTAATTTAGAGAAATTAGCGCGTGCAAGAAATGCAGCCGTTAATTTTACGGGGCAGGAAGAAGAAGCTTCTGAGGCAGCACTAATCTTAATCGAAAAGGGAATAGAACCTACAGACGAAAATATCCGCAAAGTGATGCAAGGCTTTCTAAAAGAAAATGAGGCGTTGAGTAAATTCAGTGTAGAAAAAACAGATTACGAAGATGATGATGAAAATACATTTTTAAAAGAAATAAAAAATGAGATAAAGAATTTTTTTGAGAATGTTTTGAAAAAGGGTGGCGATGCAAAGCCCGGTTCTGAAGATGCAGACTCCGGCGAAGACGATGAACTTACCATGTTTAATCATATGGCTTCTAGAGATTGTGAAGGGCATTTTGTTGTAGTTCCGTTTGATTTTGAGTTTTCACGAAACCAGAAAAAGACTTTGGGAAATGGAGTTTTTAGACTTATTTTGGATTTTAAGAAAAAAAATGTCCTTAAAAGCGTCATAAATTTCAATATTATTGGCAAAATCTGGAATTTTGTGATAGATTTTAATGGCAATGATGTTAAAAAAGTAAGATTCTGTCAGATTTCGGAAAAAGTGTCTGCTCCAGATCCTGCTTTGGAACAGAAGCTTAAGGTTTTCTTTCCTGGTACAAGTGTAGAAATGGTTTTGCCGGAACAGATGTTTGGATTTGCTAGTGTTCAGACGGAGATACCGGTTATAAAAGGATTTGCATGATGCACAAGGTAAAGAAAGCAGTAGCATTAAAATATCCAGAAGGTGCAGCAGCCCCGTTTATAACTGCAAGTGAAAAGGGTTTTCTTGCAAGGAAAATGCTTGAGATTGCAGAGCAGAACGGAATTGCGGTTATCGAAAACGATGAGCTTACGGATTTTTTGAGTGTTCAGCAGATTGGAGAATGTGTTCCGGAATCGGTATGGCCTGTTCTGGCTAAGATTTTTGCTTTCGTCATTGAAAATTCATAATGTACTTTTGCGGTCTTAGTATCGCTCCCGTTTTGAACGGAATAGAGGAGAGAGAGTTCAGATGGATTTAAAAAAGGTTAAATGTTCTACAATTAAATTAGGGATGAGGTTCTCGATGCCGGTCTTTTTTGATGACGGCAAAAACATGTTCTTAGCAAAGAGACATGCTGTAAAGAAATATCATCTTAACGCACTTACCCAGTGGGAGATTCCATTCCTGCTTACAGCCGGAGAAGTTCTTCCTGAAATCGACGAAGCAAAGGAAAAGGAAATGGCCGGTTTTGCAAAACGCGGTGCTTATTCTGATGCAGAAGACGTTGAAGAACTTGAAGATCTCGAAGAAGTTGAAGAATTAGAAGAGCTCGAGGACGCGCCTGTTGCTTAAAGAAGGCACGGAAGACTTGAGAAAAAAGACCGGGAAATCCGGTGAAATCAGGGCCAGAGAGTATTTTTCTTCTATTGGATATGAAATCGTAGAGACAAATTTTCGCTCAAAATCGGGCGAAATCGATATAATTGCTGCGAAGGACGAGATTCTCGTTATCGTGGAGGTAAAAACCCTCCCTAACGGGAACGGTGAGCTCCTTTTGCATGAATTAAATTCACAAAAACAAAAAAGAATTCTAGAAACCGCTAAATATTTTCTTGCAAAACATCGAAGATATAGTAACAGCTTTGTTCGTTTTGATGTGGTTGTAATTGATATGCCGGGCTATCCCGAAGTATATCATATAGAAAATGCGTTTTCGGAGTTCTCGTAATGGTTGCTGTAGAAACACTTACATCATGTGTTGATGTTGCATTGGAAGAAGAACCAGTAGAAATTTTATCCCCAAAAGTGATAGAATTAAAGAGTAAGATTCACGACGAAACTTACTTGAATAATGCAATTCAGCGTATCGCTCAGGTAATAAGCAAAAAACTTGTAGAAAACCCTGAGGAGTTAAAGTTATCAAGTTAAAGTTGAATTTGTAAAAAGCCCGTTTTGAGTTTTTGCGCAAATTCAGCTTGTAACTTAGATTTTTTACTTTCGGAATTGCGGGAGAAAATTTACGATGGGAAGAAACGATCGCAGAAACAGGCGCAACTACCAGAATCAAAACCAGAATCAGAGACAAAACCAGCCTAAAATAAATCCAGAAAATCTTCAGGAAATTCAGAATAAAGAAGCAGCAATACGCGAGTTTAAAAGCCGCGACGTAGTCTGTGCAAAATGCGGAAAACCAATCGAAGACATGACAAGTGCAATTTCTGATGCAGAGGGAAAACCTATGCACTTTGACTGTGTACTTGAAAATTTAAAGTCAAAAGAGAAACTGCTTCCGGGGCAGCAGATGACTTATATCGGAAACGGAAGATTTGCAGTCGTTACATTCGAAAATCCGCGTGACTTGAGAAAATTTAAAATCGAAAATGTAATTGAATACGAAGATAAATCAAAGCCGATATCATGGCGAAACGAAATGGCCGAATTGTATAGCCAGGTAAAATAGTATTACAAAAAAACATATTTGAATAAATTGATAAAAATATATAGGAATATGATTATAGAGGAAGTGTGCGGAGCAGAAACAAAAATGGGAAGCACTTAAGAGCGAAGCGAACTGTGCGGGCCCCGTTTTTTTTTCTGCGGGAGCATACTTTCTGTATCCTTGCAGGTACTACCACTTGAATTTTATAAGTTTTTATTCTAATATGTTTTTTATCGCCGGGATGGTGGAATAGGTAGACACAAGGGACTTAAAATCCCTCGGCAATTCAAACGGCCGTGCCAGTTCGATTCTGGTTCCCGGCAAAGACTTTCGCCCTTCGCGGAAGTCTTTTTTTTTGAGTTTTTTTGGAGGCCATAATGTTTTCTGATACGCATTTTCATTTTTCCATGATGATGCAGGAAGAACGTTCTTCTATATTAACAGCGCTCGAAGACAGAAAATGTTTTTTTGGCCTTGATATCGGAACCCACTGCGATGACCTTGCAGCTCGAATCGAAATCGTAAAAAATTCAGACTCGGGAAAAAAAATAAAACAGTTCATGTATTTTTCTGCCGGAATCTGGCCTGCAGTCGAAGCAATCAAAGACAGAGAAAATCAGATTAAAGAACTTGAAAATCAGATTTTAAGTGTGCAGGAACTTGATGCAGAATTAAAAAAGAAAATCTGCGCAATCGGAGAATGTGGACTTGATCACCACTGGAATCCTTCCGGGACAGACGGCAGATGTGAGAGTGATTTTGACAGGGAAGTTTTTCTGGGAGAAGCTGAAATGTTTGAAATGCAGCTTGAACTTGCAAAAAAATTTAATCTTCCTGTAATAGTTCACTCACGGGACGCTTTTGAAGGAACGCTTGAGTGCATTAAAAATGTTTCTTACGATAACGGAATCATTCACTGCTACTCATACGGGCTTGAAGAAGCTAAAGCCTTTCTTGACCGCGGCTGGTATTTAGCTTTCGGCGGCGGCGTAACTTATACAAAAAAATCTAAGATGGAACAGATGAAAGAACTTCTTTGTTATGTTCCGAAAGAAAGACTGCTTTTAGAAACTGATGCGCCTTATCTTGCACCGGTTCCGTTTAGAGGAAAGCCAAATACACCGCTTTTGATAGACAATACATATAATTTTATTGCACAGATGCGGGGAGTTTCGGCAGAGGAACTGTCTGATATGGTTGACGAAAACATCCGCCGTCTTTTTAAGCTTTAATTTTACGGTCAGATTGAGGCTAGTCTTGAGGCCGGCCTTACTTGTTACTTAAACTGTAATCTGATAAAATCATACATTATGAAGATTCGAAAATTATTTATGTTACTGGGCCTTCTTTTACTGCCCGCTTTGTTTAATTCATGCCAGCATCCGCTCGGATATTCTGTTCTTTTGTGGGATTTACCTGAACACAATCTTCAGGACGGACAGCTTGTAAAGGTTTATTTTAAATCAAATATAAGTCATACATATATTGCAGGAATCCCTAAGAGCAGGGAACGTTTTGAAATTCCTTTATGGCAGATTTCAAAACCTACATCAAAGAAAAAAGCACTTAAGGCTTTTGAAGCTTATAACGAGTATCTTCATAAATATGGAAAAATCAAAGTTGACGGACTTCCTGTAAGAAAGGAACCTGTAAATACTTCAAAGCAGGTTTATCGTCTTCATAAAGATGAAATCGTAAAAATCCTTTATAAAGGTGACGGCCAGGATGTAATGGTCGGAAAAAACAAAAAACTCCCTGGTGACTGGCTTTGTGTACTTACAGAGGGCGGAAGCCGCGGGTGGTGTTTCTCTTACAATCTTTCGATTTTCGAAACAGATGCAACAGGTGCAATTGTAAGCGGCGAAGTAGAAGAGACTCAGGCTACAAATGAGGATACTCTGCTGAATCAGATTCTCGAAGCAAAATGGTATCCTGATTATTACGCAAGACTTCTTAAAGACAACATGATTGATCTTGAAACAATAAAGTTGAATTATGGATTTGATACAGGAATTTCTTCTGGAAAAATTCAGGTTAATATTCCTGGTAAATATCATTCTGCTTCATATGCAGGTGCA
>CAJORB010000095.1:0-3465 GCA_905236565.1 uncultured Treponema sp.
TGACTGGAATGATAAATCTCGATTAAGAAATTTTGTATATTCTATTATAAGATCCTTGATTTCAGGTAGATAATTTATTCCATTAACAATTTCCATTTTTTTTCTTCCTAAAAAAGGCAGGCCAGTGCGCCTGTCGTCATAACAACTGCTTAAACGGTGGCGCGGCTTGACCGCGAAATCCGCTTTGAAGCTTTGTTAGGCGATTACTTTACTTCATATTGAGAGGCTATTTCCTGCCATCTTGGAATGTCTAGGTTAACACCGTAAAATTTTCTGTAACTATCAATAAAATTCTTTTTCCAAGTCGCAGCAGATTCATGTGTTTTTGGATTTTGATATACAGCTTCTTCAATTGCGGCAATAAAATGTTCCATAGTTTTGAACATAGGTATATTTCCCGGTCTTTCGCTATACCAAACTCCTGGACGAATTTTATGCACAACTCCTTGCTTTACTTGCAGATTTATAGACCAACCTTCCATTCTGCGTGTAATTTCCCAGACTTTTTTGAGCCATAAATTTTTTATTGTTACAACACCATCATCGCTCATATCATAACCAAAAATAAGATAATCAACATTTAGCATATAAGGTTTTTCAATAATTTCTTCTTCGTACATTCGAAAATCTGCAATATCAAAGCCAGGACTTGCAGATCGGTTAAAGGCTTTTACTTCAAGCAAATCAGTCGTTTTATCTTTTGGATTTAAAAAGAAATCAGGAGGCATTTGAGTATTGTCGTTTAGAGCATATTCAATTCCTCGTTTGTCCATCCAGCCTTGCAACCACTCTTGAATTATATTTCCAACAACATCTTTTTGTTTGACGATTATATCTACATCACCCAAAAAGAATTTTATCTGCCCTTCAATTTCAAGCAATTTATCTTCATCAAGCAATTTTTCAAATACTTTAAGCGCATTCACTTTCATTTTTTTTCTCCGCTGCACAAATTTTTAAAACTCGAAGAGCAACTTGCTTTATTACAGGAACTACAACTGTATTGCCAAGCAAGTCATAACCGTCTTGTTGTGATACATTAAATTTAAAATCATCTGGATAGCCGAAAAGTCGTAAACCTTCCCTTAATGACAATTTTCTAATTCCACCATTATCGCAAACAAACAAATGCTCCATATCCATTGCTACAAGAGTAGGAGCAATTCCGTTTGGGTCTAAAACCTTTGCGACTTCATAAGACATTTTACCTGCAACAATATTATAGCCAAGTGGCAAAGATTCATCTTGAACTCTTTTGTTTCCTACTTTCCTTTTTGGATGCTCTTTCTTGAGATATTTTTTTGAAACTAAATCTTCAAGCATAACTTCAAGATTGTTGGAATTATAGAAAGTACGAATCATATCGATTGTAAGAGGCATACCGTCCATCCAATCTATACCATACTCAATAGCCCATTTCTTTTTTCGTCTTTCTTTTAAAAGTAAGTTTAGAAATTCTTTCTCTTGCTTTGTTGTTTTACCTTTGTAATCGATATCCCAGCTGTGAATATTATTTTCTCCACCTCGTTTATCCTTTATAGACATTCCATAAAGCTGTTTTACAGAATAGTGTGAGAGAACAAGATTTACAAATTTACTATTAGACACAGGCAAACCATGTTCAAGGACTTCCGAAAGTGTTGAATTCATTGTTTCAAAATCTTGTAAGTCAGGGATTTCTGAAAAAGTTCCTGTAATATAAATACGTTTTCTATCTTGCGGCACACCAAAATCTTTTGCATTCAAGACGCGCCAATTAACTTTGTAACCAAGAGCCGTTAAATGTTCCAATATTACAGAAAGTGTTCTTCCGATTTTATCTTTTGGATTCTTCCTGTCGTGGTTTACTAATCCTTCAACATTTTCAAGAATAAATCCTTTTGGTTTTTTATCGCGAAGAATCCTTTCAACTTCAAAAAAAAGAGTACCACGAGTATCTTCAAATCCAAGCCGTTTACCAGCTGCTGAAAATGCTTGACAAGGAAAACCTCCAAGCAAAAAATCAAAATCTGGAATTTCGGAAGTTTCGATTTTTGTAATATCGCCGTTAATACATTCGTTTGGATGATTTTGTTTTAATACATCGACTGCATAGGGTTTTATTTCAGAAGTAAAAACACATTCTGTTTCTATTCCAAGGTCTGAGCATGCGAGTTCAAAGCCTTTACGAATTCCACCGATTCCAGCGAATAAATCTATAAATTTAATGGATTTTGTAAACTGCATTTTTCCACCTAAAATAAATTTCATAAGTAAAATATAGCATTCTTTAGCGTTTTTGACTATTCGTAAAAAATGATGGCATATTTTAGCCAAGACATGCGGAGAATTCTTACAAAAAAACATGCGCCCCAGTGCGGGCGTCCGCCTAACAACTGGTTGTACCGCAGCGGGCTTGACCCGCTGTCGGCTACGAACCTTTGTTATGTGATTATATTTTTAAGTCTTTTATATACTTAGAAAATGCTTTTTCAAACTTTTCCATATTATTTGCTAGATTTTCACAAATAGATTCTAGTTCTTCTTTTTCAGATTTATATCCTCCATTCCCTATAGTTTTTGTTATTTGACATGCCCTATCGTTTTCTAATTCAAGCCACTCTAATTTTTCACCGAATACATCTTCTATTTCTTGTTTGTGCTCTTTTAATTTATTGAGAATTGACAAATTTTCTTCATCGGAATCCTTTCCTCGATCAATATATAATGTTACGCGCGATTCATCCTGTGTAACCCACATTGTATATTGAATTCCCCTTTTTCCTGAACCAGCACTAACATAAGCGTATTCCGAAGGTGAAACTGCATTAAATAAATTTGTTTTACTTCTCAATTTATTTAATGTAATTGTCCAAAACTCCTTACGTAATCCATAACGTTCTTTCTTTTCTCGTTTTGTTTTACCTACAGATTCCGTGGCATCACTTGGCCCAACAATTAATGTTAACAAAGGTGCAGGATCTGAATTTCCAATTTTTACGCCTTCAATTTTTAGAAGATAAAAATTTGCAGCTGTACTTTCATTTAACCAATTTATAGCAGATACATGTTCTGGCCTAGGTTCTGATACAATCCAAATTGCAGTGTTTGCCTCCATTGATGAAAGATATGTAATTATTTTTCCTAAATGATCGTGATTTGATTTTTCCAATTGATTTTCTATTATGACTGTATTTCCAGAATTATCCTCTGCCGTTAAATCAACATAAAAATTTCCAGTTGTTTGTTCTCTTTCAACATTTGAAAGCGGTAAATTAATCACCTCGCTTAAAACATCAATATTATTTTGAAGCCATTTTGTAAAATCATTTGCTTCATGTTTCCATATATCTCGTAATGGAACTTTTTCAATTTTTCCAATCATTTTTTCTTCTCCATGCGCCCCAGTGCGGGCGTCCACATAACAATATTTTAAACCGCAGGCGGCTTGACCGCCTGTCGGCTTTGAAAATTATGTTATGGCAA
>CAJORB010000096.1:0-3422 GCA_905236565.1 uncultured Treponema sp.
CATAAAGCCAAAAGTTCCACAAGCCGGGTCGTTGCATTTTTCGCCAAGCTGAGGTTTTATAAGCTCTGTCATTACATCGATTAAAACTCGCGGTGTAAAATACTGCCCTGCTCCGCTCTTTTTTTCTGTGGCATTTTTTTCGAGCAGGCCTTCGTAAAGGTCGCCGAGTCCTTCATCTTTTGCACTGAACCAGTCGAGGGCATCTATGGACTTAATGATTTTTTCAAGGTTTTTTGGTTCGTCGATTGACGTTTGGCTGCCGGCATAAATCTCAAGTACGCGACCGCTTGATTTTGTTCCAAGGTGGTCCAGGAGTTCTTTGTAAAAATCTTTGAGTGCGATTCCGTCCTTTTTTACAAGCTTTGCCCAGCGATATTTTTCCGGGATTTGTTCTTCCGCCCCGGGAATCTCTGAACACATTTTTAAGAATAAGATATATGTAAGTTCGTTCAAATAATTTTGATATGTAATTCCATCGTCGCGAAGTACATTACACAGGTTCCAGAGTTTGCTTACGATTTCTTGTGTGGTCATTTTTTAATTCTCCTATTTAGTCTCATATCCCTTAGCTTCTACGTATCCCAACAAATAGAGAAAAACAGGAGCTGGTATTTTGAAAATCTTTTTTCCGTTTTTATATTCATGTAAACCAAAATCATCAATAGTTTTTGTAATAACCAGATTTGGATGCTCTGATTGTGATAAATCAACAATCAAATCTTTTTCTGATATTGGAGAATTATCACGATATTTTACTTCTATCATTATTGGATTTGTATTCTGTGCATACTGAACAACTATATCTATTTCTTTGTCTTTATCTCCAGCACGGTAATATCCAACTTTTTTTACAGCTTTATAATTAAAAGCCTTAACATGTTTATATACAGCTGTTTCTGCAATGATCCCAAGTTCAAGAGCGTCGTTTGTAATATCATCTTTCATTAAGACTGCGTTTCTTAATGCGGCATCTGCGATATAAATTTTATCTTGTGATTTTAAAACTTGTTTTGATCCCACATTTACAAGCGGACTAATATAAATAAGATTTGCTCCTTCAAGGTAGAGAACATATTTTTCTAATGTATTTCTTGTTACCTGAAGCTCCTTGCAGATTGTATTCATATTAATAATATTAGAAGAATTATAACAAAGATAAAGAAATACTTTTTCTATGTCACCAATATTTCGGACCGGATACAATGCAGGCAAATCTCTTTTTAAGGCTTTATCTACAATGTCTTCCCGCAGTATTCGTTGAGCATAAATATCATCTTTTGAAAGAGCAAGTTCTGGGAAGCCACCTACCTGCAGATATCTGATAAAGTGCGGTTGCAGAGAAGACAGCTTATTTAATATTTCATTCTGTTTTGTTTTTTCCAGAAGATAGATTTGAGTTGGTTTGATTCCGGCAGGAAGCTCTCCTACCTCAATACCCAAAAGCTTGCAATATTCATAAAAGCTTAATGTTGGGACAAGAATTGTAATCCATCTTCCAAGTCCGCTTTCTCTGGTTTTATCTGCCAGAATAGGACTTGCAGAACCTGTAGCCATTATCTTGATTTTTGGATTTGTATCATAAAGAACTTTAAGCCAGGAATTCCAGTTTTCAGAATATTGAATTTCATCAAAGAAACAATAAAGAGTTTCAGATGTTGTTATGTTTCGTTTGTAAATTGCAAGAACATCATCTATACTGCAAAGCTTTAATAACGGGTGGTCAAACGAAATAAAAACGATATCTTTTGGATTAATTTCATTTTCTATGAGCTTTGCAATTGTCTGATACATTATTGTGGTTTTTCCAGTTCGTCTTGCACCACTTAACAAAACTGTACGACGGATTTCTGTATTATTAAAAGCATTCCAGCTTTCGTAAAAAGCAATTCGCTTCATTGGTTTGTCAAATTCTTTTTGGACAATACCTGTTTTCCACCAGGGATTATATGAATAGAGGAGATTTAAAATACTTTCTTCGGAAAAATAACTCATATTTTGCCTCCAAAATTGTCAATTAATACACCTTAATGATAATATTACTAAGTAAAGATTGTCAATACGTTGATAATCTTTTAAAGTATTTTTATCATTAGCCCATAATAAATGAGAGTAACTACGCTGCATCTTCATACAGGTATTTATTTAATTCTTCAATTAGCGCGCGGAGCTGGAACTTAAAGTCTTTATCTATGCGCTTAAAACCACCCTTGTTGCGGAAAATAACTTCATTATCAAATACTGATTCTTCCAATACATTTTCCTGTAAAAGATTTGCTTCTATTACATTGAGCCAGCCAAGTTCTACCGGACTAAAATTATGATATGCCTTTAGTTTTGCAATAGCTTTTTTAATTCTATCTTCATGACTCTGCATAGGAGAGCCGATTGCACAGGTTCTGATTACACTGATAATATCTACCGTCAGGTCCGCATTTGTAACCTTATTCCAGGCAGTGTTAAGACTTGTAAGGTCATAACCTTCGTTTGCAAGAATGACTGCAAGATTTTTGAGTGCCTGACGCGTAAGATCTGCAGGTCTGGTACAGACAATTTTTAATGCTTCTATCTTGTTGCGGTTTTCTTTTATGTAATTTGTAAATTCTTCGATGTAATCTTCCGGTTGCTGTAAATTGTGCTTGCCATATCCACGAGTTATTTTAACATCTTTATCCTGTTTGTTATCGATGATTATCTTACGTAATTCTGCTTTGTCATCTTCAAGAAGTTCAAAAACTTTTCTGTCTTCAATAATCTGTTTTTTCGCTTCTACTGGATTTAGTTCTTCTATCTTTTTTAGATATGATTCAATGCTTGGTTCTTTTGTCAAAACTTTGAAATTTGAAATTGCCTCTGGTGTGAGATTATTCTTTTTGCGGTTCACCTTTGCAAGCAATTGTTCAATTTGATATTGAATTATTTTTGGTTCTGTATCAGGAACAGAGGCCATTGCATCAATAAGTTCTGTCATTTTTATTTTTGGCTTCTGCACTACCGGCTGCATATCAATTTTATCTTTGATATGGTCATATACTCCGGCTGGATCATAAATATTAAAATGAGTTTTATTGATTTCTGGGCATCGGCGTGTAGCACGACCAAGCATCTGTTCAAACAAAATGCGGGACTTAATGCATCTCATAAATACAAGATTTGAAATTGAAGGAACATCAATTCCTGTTGTAAGCAAATCTACTGTTACTACAACACTTGGAAATGCTTCGTTTTTAAACTGCTTTATAAGGTCTTCAATTTTCTTTTGATTTCCACCGCTGGCGCTTCCTGTAATTTTCATTACAGCCTGTTCTGGAAGTTCGTTTTTCTCGCAAATCTTTTTTATGATATCTACAATCATATCTGCGTGTTCATCATTCACTGCAAATATCAAAGTTTTTCCGTGTGTGTCTGGTGCATCAAGTGTAAGA
>CAJORB010000097.1:0-2516 GCA_905236565.1 uncultured Treponema sp.
ACGCCGGAAGAGGCTTTTTATGTGCGATGTGATGATGAATTGAACCCTCCTGAATCTATTGATGCAGGATATGTTGTTTGTGAAATAGGTTTGGCACCCGCAAAACCTGCTGAATTTGTTGTATTCAGAGTTTCACAAAAAGCAATGGGTGAGGAATAATAAACAAAGAAGTTCGTTGAACTTCTAAAAATATTACAAGGAGAAGTACGGAAGATGGCTGATTATTTACCAACTACCAAGGCTTACTTTAAGGTTGAAATTGATGGAATTGATTATGGTAATTTCGTATCAATTTCAGGTTTGGGCGCAACTGCTGAGGTTGCAGATGATATGGGCGGAATGGATAAGAATCCTAGAAAAGTTGTGGGAAAAGTAAAATACGATACCGTAAAAATGACCCGCAATAGCGATCCTCGCGACAAAGTTCTGAAAGACTGGTGGAAGACTGTTGAGCGCGGAAATCCTGAGCAGAAATCTATTTCCATTGTCTTTATGGATCGTGACGGAGTTACAGAGATTCAAAGACGAAACTTGTTTAACTGTGTTCCATGTGCTTGGAGTATAAGTGACTTGGGCAGTGGTGAGCAAGGTGTAAATCAGGAAACTATTTCTATTGTGTACGAAAATGCAGAATGGGCATAGGTCTATTTATAAATTTAAAATATGAACGCACAAGGAGTGGATCTGTGAGGAAACTTATTAAAAAAATAATTTGTATATTTTTTTTTATCGGCTTGCTCGCAGGTCCACTATTTGCTTTTGGAAATAAAAGTTTAAAAGCTCCACAAGCTGATAAAAAATCAAAAAATGTAATAAATATGCAGGAATACTATGATAATTTAAGTGACATGGTTCCTGCCATAATTTTTCTTTCGCCAGACAGCACGACAGGAATTTCTGATGAATTGCTGGAGCTTTTTTATACAGAACTAAAACTCCAGATGGTCTTAAATTCATATTTTAAGCCAGTGTCAATGACAAAGTACCTTGACGGAAAATATACGGAAAAAAAAGAAAGAAATCTCTTTCAGTTTTTTAATGGAATCAAGGGAGAGCGTTATCAAGTTAATTTAAGAGGAATTTGTAAACCGAAGCTTTTTAAATGTGGTGAAAATTATATTGTATATATTGCAATTTTTCCATTTGATAACTCTGGTTATCCAATAACTTCACTTAGAATCATAAGAAAAGAAAAAGAAATCAAAGATGCGGTTTCAAATTGTCTTTTTGAGCTTAATCTGCTTATGCAGAAACATGAGCAAAGGAAAGTAAAACTGGCAATTAATCCCTTTGAGATTTCGTGCAGGACTTTGGTTGAACAAAAAACAGGGGAATTTGATTTTATAAAAACTTCATTTTCAAATCAAGAAGGCATAGAATTAAAAGAGACAGACGATATGTTCAGCTATGTATTTGCACATCAGGCAACGGCAACAGGTCTGTATTCGGCTAGTCCAATGGGAATGATACCCGAGTATGTCACTGCAAAAACTACATCGACATTAGTTTCTACGCAGTCTGATTATCTTATAAATGCAAAACTTGTTTTATCGGATAAAATGAATGTCATAACACTGAACCTAATCAAAACTGATTCCGGAGTATTGGTAAAGACAGTCAAGTTTTTTACAAAAAAACTTGATGTTGAAGAAGTATGGAAGTTTACAAATTATTTTCTTTCCGAAATTACAAAATCAATCTACTCTGAAAAAAATTATAAACTTCTAAATGATATTTCTATTGGTGGAAAAGCATTTTATAAAAATGGAATGTTTGCAGGTTGGAATTTGATAGATAATTTTCCGATTCCTGCAGAGAATTCGCTTATCAACACAGGAACAATGTTAATAAGTGATTTAAATAGTAATCCGAATAATTTTTATTCAAACAAAAATGATGATTTGTTTATTTTTGTGAATAATAATGAGATAAAAATATTCAGAGGCAGGGAAGGAGCGTATGTATGGAACTTACTAGAAAAATAGCGCTTGCTATTTTGCCCATATTGTGTCTGTCATGTAAAACAACTATGGGGCCGATTGCAATGCAAGAGATAAAACCCCTTCCAAGAGAAGTTGTAATAGCAACTCCGATTGAATATGATCCAATCTATGCAGTGCTGAAAATCCGTGAAGTAGCAGAGGAAAATGGAGTTCAGAAGTATTTGTATGCAAAACTGGATGGTGATATTCCTGAAATTACGGCTGGCGTAATGGGGGAAATTTCTGTGGAAGCAACATTTTCTGAAGTCATAGGAACTTTTAAAGTTATAAGTAAGGACGGAGGATTTGTACGAGGTTCTATTGAATCGCTAACTCATAAAGTTCCTTCAAATTCGTTCATCAGAATTCAGACAGGTCAGAAAGCAAAGGAAGTAAAATAAGAATGTCACATATATCGAAAATAGAAACGAAAATAAAAGACATACGATTCCTAAAAAAAGCTTGCGAAGCATTACAAATGGGATGCATAGAAGCGGCAGAAGGGGAAACTCTTACTTTATGCGGATATGGTAA
>CAJORB010000098.1:0-3077 GCA_905236565.1 uncultured Treponema sp.
CGGATGAACTTGTGGATTGCCTGAGCGTCATCTGGAGTAGCTGTTTTACCAGTACCAATAGCCCAAACCGGTTCGTAAGCGATTGTTACTTTCTTCATCTGTTCTTCTGTAACACCAGCAAGACCTGCAGAAAGCTGGAATGCACAAACCTGTTCAGCTTCGCCTGCTTCTCTTTCGCTCAAAAGTTCACCGATACAAAGGTCAACTTCGAGTCCAGAAGCGAGTGCCTTTCGAACTTTTTTGTTGATAAGTTCATCAGATTCACCGATTTCGTGGCGGCGTTCTGAGTGACCGAGAATTACACAGCCACATCCGATGTCTTTAAGCATTTCGCATGAAACTTCACCTGTGTGAGCTCCATTATCTGTAGCAGCACAGTCCTGAGCTGCAAGAATGATGTTAGAACCTTTTACAACCTGAGCTACTGCATCAAGGTATACAAAAGGAACACCAATCATATATTTGTTTGTTTTTCCCTTTAACTGTTCAACAAGGTCTTTTGCCAAAGCTACAGCTTCTGCCTTGTTTGTATTCATTTTCCAGTTTCCGGCGATATAATGTGTTCTTCCCATGGGAATCTCCTTATAAACATGACATGAACACATTTTAGTAAATTTACCCATGTTTTTCAACATAATTCAGAATTTAATACATAAAAAACATTGTATTTTTGGGCAAACCAAATATATAATGGTATTGGATTGAGTTTTTGACCTTATGGACAATAATTATACCGTAACAATCATAATCTGTATTCTCAGCATGCTTTCTCTTGCCATCGATGTCGGTAAAAATACCATTCTTAACAGAGAAGATATCAAATGGTTTAGGATTTCGTTTATTCTCTGTGCAGCCGGAGCAATCTGTGAATATTTCGGAGTCCTTTTTGACAGAACAGGCTGTGCACCTCAGAAAATCCACTGGTTCGTTACTTATATTGAATTCAGCATATCCCCTTTTCTGGCTGTCTTTCTTGCACGCAGCTGCGGAATGAAAAAAACAATAAAACCAATGTCGATTTTTATGACGCTCAATGTAATTCTGCAGACAGTTTCGCTTACAAACGGAATGATTTTCTACATTGATTCTCAGAGCGTTTTTTACCGCGGAACAGAATACTGGATCTACATTTTCTTCTGTGCCGCAAGCTTCCTTTACATCCTTTTTGTTTTTGCTTTAATCGGAATCAGAACAAAACTTCGCAATTTTTTGTGTCTCCTTCTCATTGCTTCGATAACGCTTATAGGTCAGGGAGCAAACATAATCGACAGAAGCATTAATTCGGGATATATGTCAATCTGTGTTACTGCAGTTCTGCTTTATATTTTCATTCAGAATATGCTTCGCCATATGATGATAGAAAAAATTACAGTCGAACAGGAAATTTCAAATCATGATGCGCTTACAAAAGTTTTTAGCCGCATTTCCTTTGATCACAAAATTGAAGAGCTTGATAAAAAAATAAAAGACTCGTCAACTGATGTTAAATTTGCAGTATGTGAATGTGATCTTAACAATCTTAAACTCATAAATGATACGTTCGGTCATGATACGGGAGATGAATACATCATCAAATGCTGCAGAACAATTTGCAACTTCTTTAAGCACAGTCCTGTATTCAGAATCGGCGGCGATGAATTTGTTGCAATAGTTCAGAATGATGACTTTGATAATTTTGAACAGATAAAAAAAGAATTAAATGATTTTAACGTCAGCGAAGCAGGTAAAGAAGGTTCAATTATAGATAAAAAATCTTTCTCTGCTGGCTTTGAAGTTTTTGATTATAAAAAACATCATTCGTTCAGCGATGTATTTAAAAAAGCCGACATCGACATGTACGAAAATAAATCTAAACTTAAAAATACTTCTAAAAAATAAAAAACCGCCCGTAATTAAACGGACGGTTCTTTCTTCATTAATTCCAGCAAATTACTATTGATGGGAGGAAGGGGTTCCACTTATTTTTGAATAATAATTTTTGGATCATCGGAGTTCTCTATGTAATAACGAAGTTCCTTATTATTAATTATTTCTGATCTAACAAGGAATGAATCAACTTCAATTACTTCATCGTACTCAGGAGGATCTGGTTGTTCAATAGGACCATCATAAGTTTTACCAAAGACTGTATATTGATGATAATCTTTCTTATCATCATAAATAGAAAATGATTCTAAACCTTCTGAATTATAATTCCCCATAATTATCAGACCATTTTTGTCATCTAACGTGTACCACCCAATATTCCCATTTGCATCGTATCCCCACTTAAGAAATAAAGGTTCTCTATTTGTTTTTATTTGTCTGTATATTCTGCTAGTTAAAAAACCTAGAAAAAAAACAAGAAAAAAAGAAAGCATTATAAAAAATTTCTTTTTCATTCTTCAACTCCAAATTTTAATTCAATACCTGCATATTTTAAGGCAGTTTTGGCTATTACTTCTAACCCTTCTTTTCTTGTTTGAAAGCTATTTAATTCTTCCTCTGTAGTAAATGCTAAAGTTACGGTAATCGGACTAGTTATATCAATAATATTAGATTCATAAGTTGAAGTTATTCTACTAACAGTAAGATTTACAGCAATAATACCATTTTCTTTTTTTTCAGTTGTTACTTTTGCAAATACAAATTCTGATATAATCTTGTCGTGTTTTTTTTGTGACGCTGCTATCGATTTAATTATATTCATTGTCCCCGCATCTGCAAATGCAACATTATTTGTAAATCCACTGTTAGCTGCAGGTAATGGTAATAAATCGAAAGATTTAGTTTCTGTATTCTTCCTCCAGCCTAACCGAAAAGCATACTTTGCAGTTTTTCTTATTTCATCAAAATGACTCAATGCATATGTTTCTGCTGTTACTGATTGTCCATAATTATTAAAGACAATTGTATTATTTATAAGATACCTTCCATCCGGGTCTGTATACATAATCGGATTGTTAGAAGCATATGCATACAAATTGTTATTGATGTGATTAAATATACCACCCATGCCAGGCAAATTCTGATTATGCTTTCTTGCTTCGTCATTTACCGGTGCCTGTGGTATGTACTCACCCAATGCAGGATCTGTA
>CAJORB010000099.1:0-5116 GCA_905236565.1 uncultured Treponema sp.
AAGTTGGGGTGGTACACGAAAACTTCCTTACGTCTTTACAGAGCAAGGTGTCTATATGCTCATGACCGTTCTAAAAGGCGAGCTTGCTACAAAACAAAGCAAAGCCCTTGTCCGCCTGCAAGAAAATGAAGGATTACGTTATCAAAAATCCGCCGCCATAAAAAAAACATGTTATGCCCACACCCCATTGGGCTGGTAGGATTTTTGAATAGTAGAAAAAAAATCAATAATTTAGTAAATTTGAATTTATGGAAACAGTAACCTTCATAGACTTATTTGCTGGACTCGGTGGAATACGCATTGGTTTTGAAGAAGCTCTTAAAAATAAAGGTTTTCTTCCAAAGTGTGTACTTACATCTGAAATAAAAGATTATGCAGTAAAAGTATATGAAAATCATTTTCATGAAAAGAATATTCAAGGCGATATTACTCAAATAAAAACATCTGACATTCCTGATTTTGACTTTCTTTTAGCGGGTTTTCCATGCCAACCCTTTAGTTCAGCTGGAAAAGGTCGCGGATTTGATGATACAAGAGGAACAATGTTTTTTCAGATTGAAAGAATATTAAAGGAAAAAAAAGATGCAGGTAAAATGCCAAAAGGTTTTATTTTAGAAAATGTTGACGCTCTTGTTACCCATGACCATGGGAATACATATAAGGTCATTGTAGACCATTTACAAAAATTGGGTTACACCCTTTCTTGTAAAGTTCTTGATTCAAAAGATTTTGGTCTGGCACAAAGTAGAAAGCGAATTTATATAATAGGTCTAATTGATAAAAAAATTGATTTAGACTCTTTTCCTAAATCTACTGCTGTTTTGGGAGATATACTTACATATGGTCAACCAGTAGAAAATTCCAAATTTACAAAAAAATTACTTGAGAATTATAGTTTAAATGAATTGCCTGGAAAATCAATCAAAGACAAAAGAGGAGGAACTGACAATATTCATTCCTGGGACTTGGAAATCAAAGGCTTCGTTTCAAAACAAGAGAAAGAATTACTCAATCAATTATTAAAAGAACGCAGAAAAAAGAAATGGGCTGAAGAAATAGGAATTAAATGGATGGATGGAATGCCCCTCACAGAACAACAAATTTCAACTTTTTATAAAAACGAAAATCTAAAAGAAATGCTTGACGACCTTACAAAAAAAGGATACTTGGTTTATGAATATCCTAAAAAACTTGAAAATAAGATTCGCGTTCCTGATACTACTAAACCCAAAGGATATAATATAGTGGCTGGAAAACTTTCTTTTGAATTTTCAAAAATATTAGATCCATCTAAAATTGCTCCAACACTTGTTGCAATGGACGCTACAAAACTTGCAGTTATTGATGGCGACGGAATAAGAAAACTTACAATCAATGAGTCTCAGAAATTGTTTGGTTATGATGATAGTTATGATTTATCTTTAATAAAAGAAAATGAAGCCTATGATTTATTAGGAAATACAGTTTGTGTTCCTGTTATAGAAAAAATATCCGAAAAAATTTTTGATTAGAGGTATTTATGAAACTTACAGCACAAGAAATTTATGAAAAATTGATAAATCAAGAAGAAATAAAATCCCAAAAAGGAATTATTTTATTTACTTTAGCAGATGTAAAAATAATTGTAAAAAGACGAGATGTTGTTGGAAATATCCTGCAGGAATGGTTTGAAGGTTGGCTGAGCGAACGAGGTATAGACTTTGAACCTAACCCAAATACACAAATGCCGCCAGATGTTTTTTTAGATATAAAAGACCATACAAAATCTCGCTTAGAAATTAAAGCGTTTAACAATAATAGTGGACCGGGTTTTGATATAGCTGATTTTAAAGCATTTGTAGAAGAACTTGTTGAACATCCGTATCATCTTGATACCGATTTCTTAATCTTTGGTTACACAATGGATGAAGAAACAGGAGATGTTGCGATAAAAAATGTCTGGTTAAAGAAAATTTGGGAAATAACAAAACCTATGGATAATTGGCCAATAACATTACAGTATAAAAACAAAGCTGTTTCAAAAATGAGGCCTGGAAACTGGTGGTCAGAACGTACAAAGTACAAACTTTTTGAATCAAAAGAAGATTATTTGGCTGCGTTTGAAGAGACTGTATATCAATGTAGTGAAACACACTCCAAAGGTTCTCAATGGCGAAATAGATTCTGTAGAAGTTATAAAAACTATTATGGAAAAGATATTTCGATTCCAAAATGGGATGAAATAAAATCAAAATATGGTGTAAATTAGGCATAACGTAATTTTCAAAGCAACAAAACGGTCAGACTAGATTTGAGTCTTCCCATATATCAATTCACAGCTCGCTCATCAATAAAAAATCCTTAAGTTTTATATGGGTAACTGTGCTTGTAGAAAAATCGTTTTCATCATTTGTAATGAGGATTTTTTTTCGGGAGTTGTCGGTAATCGCAAAGGGAGAAAATTCCCTCTCATAGGTTGAATCCTCTGCTACACTATAGGCAACCTGAATTAAAAATTCTTTTCCGTCTTTTACTGCAAGAAAATCAATTTCCTTTCCATTCACATTATAAACGCTCAGCGCGTACCCCATAAAAACAAGCTCATTGTAAACTATGTTTTCAAGGTTATGGGTCAGGTCAAACCTTCCGTTTGTCTGGCGAATAGAATTAAATGCCACGTCTTCATTATAAAGCTTTACATAAAAATCAAGCTTCTTTTTGGCTTTGGTGGAATATTGGGGAATCTTTCGAATTACATAGGCTTCCTCAAGGTAGTCCAGATATTTCATAACGGTGTTGATTGAGCATTCTGTTTTTTGTGATTTTAAATAATTGTATATGGAATTGGCACTGAAAATTCTGGCGTTTGAAATAAGAACATAATCCACAAGTTTTTTAAAAATCCCGTCCTTTCTGATTTTGTAGCGGTTTATAATGTCGTTCAGAACAATCGTCTGATCCAAATCTTCCAGATAACGCAGCATGGAATCTCTGTCAGAAAATTCAAATCGCTTTGGAAAGCCACCGTATATCAGGTAATCGTTTATGGAAGCTTCCCGCCTCAATTCTTCTGCATAGACAAGAATTTCTTTATATACAAAAGGACGCACCGTAAATGAAACAAAACGTCCGCTCAGTTCTTTTGTAAATTCTTTTGAAAGGAGCTTTGAATTTGAACCGGTGATAAAAAGAGAAAGATTTTCAAGTCGCAGGGATTTGCACGCAAGGTTCCAGTTTTTTACTGTTTGAATTTCATCCAGAAAAACATACCATTTTTCTTTTGGATTTGCGCTGATTTGTTTTTCAACATAATCTACAAGCTCCTGATCATTCGTAATTTTTGAATAGACTTCCCTCTTTTCAAAATTCAAATGGATTACCGGCTTCTTCTGTAAAAGAATTTCATCTTTTATCTGCTCAAGGATGACAGATTTTCCGGAACGGCGGATCCCAGTTATTACTTTTATGAGGTCGCTTTCATAAAAAGGACGGATTTTCCTTACATATTCTTCGCGCTTAATCATAGAATCAGTATAGTGAAAATTTTTTCAAAAATCAACAAAGTTTTCACTATACTGAAAACTTTTTTAAAACTAAAAAAACTTTTCAGTAGAAAAACTCCCGCCGCCTTTACTCATTTTGGTGACTTTTTATATTATAAATCTATGATTTTTTTGCTTTCAAGAATATCCCCAGCATCAGCATATAGCACACAGTTTTAGGCAGCATGAGCATTCCAAGCAGAGGAAGAATAGATGCAAAAACTGCTACAGGAATATAGAAAAGAAATGACAGGCTGACATAAAGCCACATTCTTTTGAAAAGTGGATTTTCACCGCGGGTCTTGAAGAACATAATAACAATCAGAATTCCAATTGCGATAAATGGGATATTTCTGAGGCAGCCCCAAAGAACGGAGCCCTCGCCTGCAAGCCAGTGATTTCCTGGTAAAAGACAGATAAAAATACGACAGGCAGTCAACAGCCAGAGACAAATAGTCATTGACCTTTTCTTGCCTTCTTCCCAATTAAAAAGCCTGGTGTGCAAAAAGAAAATCAGCATGTAAAAGAAAGTCATTGTGATTGACGTTACAAGCTTGCCAAACCCGAGCCAGGCTGTAAAATCTCCTTCAATAAAATAGTTGAGAACCCGCGGTACCAGATGAAAGGCATCGCCGCAGCCAAGAATCAAGGCAGCACTTCCCATCAGCTTACCGATACTATCCCTGCGTTTTGCTAAAATCACAATTCCAGAAATTATTGCAAACAGAAGATAAATAATGTCAAAGGTTGATTCACCGTATTTCATCATGGCCTCCACAATTATTTTAATGCACAACTTAAAAATTATGAAGATAAACTTAATAGAAAAAATACAGGACTCGTGCTATCATAAAACATGAAACTTTTGGACGCATATAATTCTAACTTTGAAAAATGAACCACATCAGGATTCTATGAAAGTAATCATCTTAAACGGTCTGATGGGAGTTGGAAAAACTGCCGTTGAAAAATACATTGCAGAAGCTACTCCTAGAACAGCCTTTATTGACGGCGCCTGGTGTCTCGATATTCATCCTTTTGTCGGAAATCGCGAAACCAAAACCATGGCCGTAGACAATATTCTTCATATGATTGGAAACTATAAAAATTGTTCTGAATGCAAGATGATTTTTCTTGTCTGGCTCATGGATCAGGCCTGGGGTATGACGCAATTATTGAAGGAATCAAAAAGCTGGGGCTTGAAATAAAATCTGTTACCCCTAACCTGCAGTAAGTCTACGCTAACAAACCGCTGGCAGAATGACAAAGCCTGCCCATGGCGAACTTCGTCATCAGATAATAGTATTTGCCTTATTCAAACAACAGACAACTATATAGAATTTTATAACGTCAATTCAACTTTAAAACTTGGCATTAGGAACGACGGTTATCAAACAAGTTCTTTAAAAGAAGTGTTAGAAGTTGTGTTTTTATCTCCTTAATTTACAATAATATTAGGAGAAGTACAGCTGGTAAACGATTTTGTTTTTACGAGGATTTTACTTTCCCCTGTATTTAATGTTTTTACAGAAATTGTTCTTGTATCTAAATCAATAAAGTTTATATAAGCAACTTCTGGATTGGTACTGTAAACC
>CAJORB010000100.1:0-9037 GCA_905236565.1 uncultured Treponema sp.
AAATCAAAAAGCTCACCGAACCGCGCAGCAGAACAAACTTCCATTATGCGTTTATCATACAGAGGACCTTCTTCTGCAAAACCGTAAGGACCGTAATCCTGCAATTTGTGAGACAAATCTCCGCTTGCAACATAAACGACTTTGCGCTCAAGTGACTCCACAGCGTCCTTTATAATCATTCCGTATTCATAATGTTTTAAAAGATCCTGTCCCGAAAGTCCTGTGCGCACTAATTTAAAGTCTTTGTATTTTTTTAGGATAAACCATAGCGGAACCATCGTTCCGTGATCGAGAGAAGGATTTTTTTTGCCGAGAGTGCCAGCCGGGAAGTGAACTTGATCTGCGCGATCAGATACAAGTTTTACAAGTTCTTCATCATACTCAATATCAAACTTTACCTGTGGCGCACCAAATTCTGCAAACGAACCTGTTGCCCTGCTTCCCGGTGAAATATGAAAATAATCTGCATACATTATGCTGTGTGGACTTGAAATTATAATCGTATCGGGCTTTAAAGCTGCAATTTCATCTGCAACTTTTTCATAAGCCTTAATCGTTTTTTCAATTTGTTTTTCACTTCCACGTCCGACATCCGGCACAATCATCGGCGGATGCGGAACCATAAACGCAGCAACTATCGGCATATCTTTACCTTTTATTTTTCGTGACTGCGCATTGCAGCACAGACTTTTACAGCCTCAAAAAAATCTTCTTCTGAAATTCCATGAGCAAGAACATCAGGCCAGACGGCGGCTTTATAAAAGTCCACAGCTTCTTTTGCAAACTCATCAAAAATTACGTATGTGCGTGCGTAATCAAAAACTGGAGGAGCAACTCGTGTATTCATCCAGTCTATGATTGTGTAATTGATTTTATCTGCAATAAGTGGTGTGTTGGCCGGAATCATGATATTCAGAAAATGCATATCCAGATGGCAGATGCAGCTCTTATATTTTTGAGAAAGCCTTTCAATTATTGGAAGCATCTGCAGTTTTTCTTCTTCCGTAAGAACATTGCCTGCAGTGTCGTAGAAAGGCGGAATCGTTGTATCAACTGCATCTGCATTGTGTACAAAACGGAAAGCCCTGGCAAGAAGTTTGAATCCCTCTTCCGGTGCGGCTGGAACTGATTTTTCAAGCTGGTCTCCTTCGACTAAATCCATTTTGATAATATGCGGGTCATCTGTGTCGTAATATTTTACAGAACAAAGCCCTGCTTTGTTTACGGCCTTCTGCTGTTCTTTTTCAAACGCAATCCATTCTGCAGGATAGGATTCCTTATACACCTTATAAGCAAATCCCTTGTACAAAAGGACCTCTGCCTGCGCGCCTTTACCAATTACTCTTTGAGTTCCATCAAATGTCATTTTAATTCTCCTGGTTAAAAGATGCGGCCGATCCTATCCTCTCCCCATTTTTTTAGTATACCATACAATTCATCAAATGTCTCTGCACAATAATCAATTTCATATTTTTTAATTTCATTTTCGAGATCAGGAATTTCGCTTTTATGCGGAATAAACCAAACAGATTTCAATGATGCGTTTTGAGCACCGGCCATGTCAGAAGAAAGAGAATCACCTATAACGATGCAGGATTCTTTAGGTTCTCCGATTTCTTTTAAAACAATTTCAAAAAATTTTGCAGAAGGCTTTGTAACACCCATTGCTTCGCTTACAAAAATTCCATCCAAAAACTTATCAAGTCCTGTAGATTTTATTCTGCCATTTGCATTTACAACTGCGCCGTTAGAAATGATGTAGATTCTGCAATCATTCACATCATTTTTTTTCCGTTTTATAAAATCCAGAGCACCATCCATCAATACACCGTTCTGTGACATCGTCAAAATAAAATCATCGTTTATTTTTAACGGATCAAGATTTAAAGAATTTTTATCAAACCTGTTAAGAAAATCTTCAAACCTCTTTTTAAAAAGCTCTGAACGCGAAATAATTCCTTTTTCCAGTTCCAGCCAGAGAGACTTATTATATTCCATGAAATGTAAATAACTTTCTTCTGAATAATTTAAACCGTATTTGTTAGAAATAATTTCCAGTGCCTTACGCTCTGACGCATGAAAATCGAGTAAAGTCTGGTCAAGGTCAAATAAAAAAGTTGGATGCATTCTGAGGTTCCCTTTTTTCTAAAATCCAGGTGAAAGCCTGAACAGAATTCCTGCGACACTGTCGTCTCTTTCAAAAATCACCATTTCTACAAAGCAGACATTACCAAATCCCTCATAAGCCTTAATTACCTCGTCACCAAAATAAAAATTGTCTCCATCTGGTTTGCCAAAAATATCGCGCACTTTCTCCATCGAATCGCCAAGCTTAATCGGGAAATCTTTTGGCATTGCATGATTTTCATAAATCCGAACTCCCAGAAGATATGAGCCAGTCTTCCCGGTCTTTTCGTCTTTTGTCGGATAAAAAATATATTTTATACCGTTCCCCTGAACCGAAAAAGAACTCTCATCGCTAAAGCTCGAAATATTATGCATGTCCTTGTCAATGTACATTGTTGCGGTAAACTCTTCTGCCAGTTCTTCAAGCCAGTCTGCTAAAGGATGAAGCGCCTCATAACAGCGAAACGAAGCTGCATCATTAAGAGTCTTGGACAGATAAACACCATAGACATAACCCGAAGCTCCATCTTCTGTCTGAATTTTACACCAGGGTTCTTCAAACTCATCGATTTTAAATTTTTCTTTTGTTTCTTCCAGAAGCTTAACACGTTGATTGCACTTAAGGACAAACTTCTTCTTTCCATCAAGGCCAGGTTTGTCGCGTACATTAACACCATAAAGAGTGTTTACATACCGCCAGGTTTGTGCACTTACGCTGCAAACCGCACACATCAACATCATCGAAGTAAAAATTACTTTTTTCATTTCTCCTCCTCTTTATACATCTTCATCAATTTTATCATTGTTTTTTTTGATCTTGAACTTTCAATTGCAAATCCCATATTCACCCATTTATTAAGTCTTCAAGCACTTTAACAAGCTGGTTATATTTTATGCGTTCATATACAAAGGATATCAAATATACAAACAGCAGACAAATTAAATAGGGAGTTGAATCAGCTAGAGAGAACATGGAATCCAATGCAAAAAAGACAGGTATAAAAAGCAGCATCGCAGGGAAAATGTATTCCATAATTCCATCTAAATTATTCTTCATCAGAATATAATTTTCCGCCAAGATTTATAATTGATTGTTCCAGCAAAGGTCTATATTCTCGTTCTGTATCTTCTCTTTCAAAAGCTTTAATTTCTTTTACATATCCGCCGAATACCCATGCCTTTACAACATCAGTATCCATCCCCCACATATCATTTCCATATGCATAAATCAAATACCAGGGTGCTGTTATTCCATCTATAGTATCTTCGTTTATTGTTTTTGCCCGAATAGTACAAACTTGTCCTGCTAAAGCTATGGTTCGCGCGTCATAATAATAACCTATACCAGATTCACTTAATCCATTAACAGAAACAACATTAGAAGTTACAGATGGTGTTTTACGAAGTTTAAGATTTTCAAGAATTAATATATATTCACTTGGAACATTTTCATCGCCCCATGGATATCTGATACATTCAATTCCATCAACATCGATTTTTTCATAACTGGCAGGATATTCATAAGACCAACAGATATCTCCGGTAGATATATTTATTAATGCACCTTTGTGATTTAATTCAGTTTTATTTAAATCTACCTTATATTTGCCCGGAATTTCCATTTCTGTATAATATGGTGTTTCATATATTGGTCTTTCTTCTGTATCACAAGTTTCAAGAAATAAAATATCATCTTGTATTGAATATTTTCCGCTTGCGTCTAAATCTCCGCCAAATGTTCTTGTATGATATTTATATGTATTATCTTCAAAAAAAGTAAATCCATTAAATCCTTTTCTTATTAAATATTCTCTTATTTCTGCACTGGTATCTTCTACTTGTTCAACAGGCTCTGACGGAATTCCTTCTGCCTTTTCCTTACAGGCAAAAAGCATCAACATCCAGAAAACAATAAAAATTACTTTTTTCATTTTATTTCCCCAAACCATGCATATATAATTCTATACTGTCCATATAAGTACATAATGATTTATTGAATTTTTCATAATCCGCGTTTTCAAACTCTTCACCAAGACTTGGAAGCGAAACGTTTACTATAGGTGTCTGATTAAAAATCGTCATCATTAAAGGAACTTTTATTATTTTTGAAATACCTCTGCATATATTATCCCATCCTGTCGGATATGTAAGGTTCCATTGTGAACGAAGCCAGCCGTCCTCTTTTTTTACTCCAATCAATAACATTTTTTCCTCCTATTTCATCTCATCTGCCATTTTCTGATGTTCTGCCATGATGGGATTCCAGTAATCGTGATAATCTTTTTCATAGCTCGTACCTGCTGCAGATATTCCGCTTCTTATAGCAAAGTCACTGTTAAAACTTTTTTTCTCTTCTTCCATAGTCTGAATTAAATTTTTCCCGTCTATAAGTGCATAAAGACCTTTACCGTTCAGCATCAATCCTGAATCAAAACGTGTTTTATCACCAAAGGTTTTATCTTCTACAAGAAAAACTCTTTTTGCTTCCAGTAAATCCCATACCATTCCTTCACAATCAAATTCTTTTTTTTCCTCGTATGTCATTTGTTTCGGTTGCATGAAAGTTTCTGTTATATGCGTAAGTTTTGTCGTGCCTTCAACAAATAAATAGTTAACTATTTTTTCATCAGAATAAGGGGAACGTTTTCCTATCCAATAATATTCGTCAGAATAAAAAGAGTCTTTGCTCACTGCTTTAAATGAAGTCAACTTCTCAAATTCAATTTTCTTCTCATCATGAAATTTATACCATTCAGGGAATGCATACAAAACGTTATCTTTAAAATACCCATAGTAGATAGTAGCACCGTCTCCGTTTTCAAACCAGAAACGCCAGAAAGAAGATTCAAGATACTGTTTTAACTGGGCAGCATTTGAAGGAGTTGCAAACACAGGAATCTCTTCTGAAAGATAACCGCCAAAGACCCATCCAAATTCTGAAACATCTTTATTCTTCCATTCATATCGCGGAATCAAAATCTCAACCCATGGAGCAGTAATTCCATCTATCGTTTCTTCTTTTCCGATTGCAACAACTTTAACTGGCAATCTGTGAGGAAGTCCGCAGAGCCTGTTTGACTTGAGCGACGGTTTGTCACGAACACGAAGTCCGTCCTCGGCATTAACATACATCGTATCGATTACTTTTTCATTTTTATAAAACTGACTTTTATCTGCAAAAGTTGAAGCGACTAAAACTGTCAGACTGAATAAAATAAAAAATGTTTTTTTCATTTTTTCACTACTTAAGATATGCACCGAAAACCCATCCTTCTCCTGTAAACTTGTAGCCCTCAGCAAATCTTTCTTTATTCACTGCCCGTACTTTAACCCAATTTGATGTATAACCGTCTATAGAGTCTTTTTTTCCAACTTCCAGAATCTCAAGTAAAGTTCCGCCTTTAACCGTATTGATTTTATCTGCACTCATGCCTGGACTGCTTCTGAGTGTTAAAGAACAAATCGGATTGTAATATTTTCCTTTTTCGAATCTGCCTGCATTGCTTTTACCTTTCGGTTCTCCATGAGATGTATTATCCATATGGAATTTGAAAAAGTCATAATCATCTTGAGCATAATAATACGTACAGTTTTCTTCTACGCTGCCTCTATCGTTTGTTTGATACTGATAGACAAAAAGGCCGTTCTCATCAAAGAAATGATACGCTGATCCGTCAAGCCCCGCATCTACACTTGTGTAACTGTAACTGCAAATTGCATACATCTCCGCATAAGGATCAATTGCGTAAAGCTCTGTAGTAAACTCCCCGCCGCCCATTCCACCATGAAACGAAGATTTTTCTATAATCGGCACTGGATTTTTCATATTGAGCGGATATAAAATTTTTAATCTGCTTGATTTTTCCGGAAAACTAAAGCCGTGATACTTTCCGGCAGGATCTATGTAGTGAATAGTGTATGGGAAAAAACCACCCTTGAGATATTTTTTTTCATAAAATAATTCATCACTGAAATAGCGTTCAAGTTGTTCATGCGTAACGCTGGAATCTAGTGCTTCGTAGTTCTCGTGAATATCATACCGCGTAACATTTCCTGCACTCTGCTGGTACACAAGCGTGTGAAATCCACCTTTGCCATCACTTGCCTGCGAAACGCAGTTGCTTCCTGTAAAATCAATTCCGCGAATATAACCACCACCAAATCCATCGCCATAGATATCAACTTCGTAAATCGGGAAAACCGTTGCACCTATGATTCCCCAGTCCTCCACACGCAATACCTTTAACCTTGTTCCTTTCTTGATAAATCTGAGTACTCCATAAGCGTCGGCTGCAACAGGTACATAGTAAATAAGACAGTCTCTCACGGCAACAACTTCATTATTCGTTTCATACTTCCAATAAGCACAGGCATAATTCGGCAAAGCTTCGATAAAATTAGGGCGTTCCCATTCATTTCCCCGCATATATGTTGTGAAATCAGTTTCAGGAAAATATTCTGTTTTAAAATAATCTTCATCAGTTTTGTTGAGTTTTCTTAAATAGTTTAAGATCTCGCCTTCACTCATCGGACATTCTGCCTGCAGATACCCGCCGAAAACCCAACCGCATATCTCAAAATCGTTCTCCTCATTGCCGTTAAAATTGATGACAACCTTTATCCATCGTGCAGTAATTCCATCGATTTCTTCAAGCTTCCCTTCGCTTGAAACCTTAACAAACTCGCCGTATTTTATTGCACCGATTTTCTTCGCTCTCAAACTCGGTTCTTCGCGGATATTCAAACCTTCTTTTGCATTGACATACATTCCACGATATTCTTTTGCAAACATGCTGAATGAACAAAATAACACAAACAGGAATGAAATAATTTTTTTCATACTTTTTTACCTCTTGTTTACAAAAAATTTATTCAAATAATGAATCCCCGTTGCAAAAAGAATTATAATCGAAACATAGTCCAAACCAAACAGAATCTCGCCCAGTATTTCGTGTACAACATCCGCAGAAAAAAATAAGCCCCGCCCATCAGAACAATCGAAACGAGAGTCATCATAATGTCCAGCGGAATCCTTATCCTATTTATTAAATTCATACTGAATAAACTATATAATACAAGTTGAGATATGTCAAAATCATAGCCATGCTGCAAGGTATAAGGCTGCGCTATATGATTATTCTAAAATCTTAGAATAGCCGCCAAAAATCCAAGCATATTCACATAGCGGGTCATCAGGCGGTTGCGGTGCACCCTCAACCAAAATTAAATACCACGGGGCAGTTATGCCGTCTATGGTTTCTTCAGTTACTGTTTTTGCCAAAACTTTGTATTCTTCATTTTTGAAAACCACGGTTCTGTCCTCGATGTATGTTTTTGTTTCGTAGTTATAATAATCCAGATGAACAAGCTCGCCTTTCAAAGAAGGTGTTTTTCGCATTTTGAGATTTTCTGTTATGCGAATCTTTTTGGGATATTTTATACATTTGATACCTTCAAACATGTATTCTTTGTAAGGCTCAGAAGGCTTGTCACTCCAAAAGACTTTATCCCCAGAAATATAAGCTCCTTTATTAAAAATATTGCTTTTATCAAGGTCGATTATTATTTCTGACACTTTATCACTGTTAAGTCCAAAATCTTTTAGGCTTTTAATGTTGTCCTTGTCGATATAGTTAAACGGATAGTTGATTTTTATAGTATTGTTTGAAAAAGAATAAGTGCCGTCACAAAAATGATAATCAAAACCATCGATTGAAAAAGTATTGTCATCCTTAAATGTCAGTCGCAAAAAAATTTCAAATCCATAACTTATAAAAATTTCCCTGTTCTCGTCAAAATATTTTTTATATTCGCTCTCAGGATGTTGTGAAAAAATGTTTGCAGAAATTAATATTGAGAAAAGAACAATCAAGATAGCCTTTTTCTTCATTTTTATAACTCCAGAAGCATCCCAGTACGGGCGTCCGTATTTAAATTCTTCTTGTCATTGCCCTTTCTGAATCTTTAACAAAGCCAAATTGTTCATATAAGCCATGGGCATCTCGTGTTACAAGAATGCCCAATAAATTTGAAAATCGATTATCAGAAACTATAGTTGAAATCAGTTTTTTGCCAATTCCTTTTCCCCGATATTTTTCATCTACGATTACATCGGCAATATAAAATGTTGTGGCAAAATCTGTTACAACTCTAGCCATCCCAACAAATTTATCTTTTTCATAAGCACCAAAAACAATGGAGTTGTCTATAGATTTTTTTATTATTTCAGGCGGCCTTTCCGCTGCCCAATATGACTTATGAAGAAGTTCTATTGCTTCATCAACAGGAAATTTTGATTTATCATCGCTAATAATAATTTCATTCATTTTTTTTACTCCATAAGTGACCCCAGTGCGGGCGTCCACATAACAATGAGTTAAACCGCACGCGACTCGCTCGTATTCGCAACGAAGTTTCGAGCGAGCTGCGCTGCGAATAGACCCGCTGTCGGCTATGATGCATCGTGCGCGTAAGCGCACTAGTAAATAATTTTCATAAATGCAAACGACCGCAGGTCGTAACCTTTGTTATGTGAATTTATACTTTCAACAAAACTTTCCCCTGTTTCTTTGATACGGCAACCTTTGGATATGTAATTATTTCTAATCCCATTCCAAGACTATCCAGGTAATCTATTAAAGTAGAAATTTTCATGTCTTTTCTTTTTTCTATTTTTGAAACAGACGACTGAGTAAAATTTGCCATTTCTGATTGTTTTATATTCTTTTCTTCACGGAGCTGGGCAAGACGAATTGCCATAATATCCTGTTCAGCTTTTATATGAGCTCTTCTTACAGCTTCGGGAGACATACTACTTTCCATCATTTTGATTACGTCTTTCATTTTCCAACTCCTTCTCATGTCTTTCGATGATTACTTCGGATTCTGTAATCAAATCCTTGTAAAATTT
>CAJORB010000101.1:0-17635 GCA_905236565.1 uncultured Treponema sp.
CCTCCTATGGTTTTTTATATCTGTCTGACAAAGAAAGTTTTGCTTCACAGATAAAACTTGATCACATGATTTATTATATCGACAGTACATTTGATTTAAATAATGCTACTGTAAACATTCCTGAAAATTCAATTCTCCAGTTTGGCGACCAGGGAAAAGTTGTCAACGGCAACATTAACTTTAACGGAACTTACCTTGACGGCAATACGAAATTTGAAAACTGTTCTTTTTCGGGAAACCTCATAAACAAAACAATTACATTTTCATGGTTTGGCCCTCATACAAATTCTGTTCAAGAAGCATCTCAAAAAACAAATTCGAAGCTCCTTAGAGAAGTTTTTGCAATTACTGGAGAAATATTAATTGTTGACGGTTATTATCCTTTAGGTGAAAAAATTGTTCTTGGAAGACATATTACCATGAAAGGAAAAGACTGGACAGAAAGCTGCCACTCTAAAACCTATAATACATCTTATACACCACAGTACGGCTTCTACACCGCATTAAACACCAGCGTAATAGAATTTACAGATGGTGGCGGACTTGATGTTTACGGAATTAAATTTGTAGGAAAAAAAGATTTTTCTGCTTTAACAGGAGGAATTATTCTTCCTCTTAAAGGTTCTTTAGGTGCATGCTATAACTGTCATTTCGAAGGATTTACATGGGGAATCAGAGCTGTCGGAGGCTTTCTCGAAAAAATTCAGAATGTAAATTTTAAAGACAATCGCTATGGTCTTTCTTTGATTTATACTTCTGACTTTGACATCTTTGGATGTAAGTTTACAAATTCAAATTCAAACATAGCAATCCCATATACGGACAGCCCGACCGATTCAAATTATATCAGTCTTCAAGAAAGTGGGGCAGGCATTTATCTTTCTGCATCCGGAATGGTAAACATGCAGGACAATCTTTTTGATGGCAACATAATTAGCATCATCCTTTCTCAGGCAGACATCATCAACATCCAGGATAACGAATTTAGAAATCCGGCTTTCTGTGATATTCTTTTGTACAACAAATTCTTCCTTGGAAATGGAAACGGTTTAATAATGGGAATTGGAAGAAACGAAGTACAGCCTGTTTCTCTAGACAATATAGTAATAACGCATAACTTGTTTTCAAAAACATTTTCTCCTGCAGCGATGTGTACTGTTTTTGTTAAAGAAGATTTAAATCGCGGAACAAACTTTATTTTCTCAGAAAACACTTTTGCAGACAGCAACATCACTGCTTTGGACTCAAATGCAATCTTTGGCGTTCAGAATACAAGCGATTCAACCGGAACTGTAGTATGCAGTAAGAATAATTTTACCAAAAGTCAGGCACGTACGTTCTGTCATTCGCTTAACAACACTTCCGGGAAATTTATATTTTCAGTTGATAATTCAAATACATTCGGAAGCAGCTTTGCAAAAAACTCTACTTCAAATGATATAAACAGCGTAATTACTTATAAGTAAAATATACCGGGCTTTAAGAGTTTATACTTTTAAAGCCCGACACTTCAAACGGAGAAACCAGAATATGGCATTAAAAAAAAGTTTTCTTGCTTTCATCTTTGTAACCTTATCAATTTTTACAGGTTGCAGATCCACCAAAAAAAACATGTCTTTTTCGTTTGAACAGATCCAGAAACGCTATAACAGTGAAACTGCAAATTTTAAAACTGCAGGTCTATGTCCTTTTTATATATATGAAAAACGTATGAATAAACTGGAACAGCAGCTGAACGAATCGATAAAAGAATCTGATTATTGTTCAATCTTAATCTACATCAACATTGACGGCGGTAAATATGGCGCCCACGCATTGTACAATAATAAAAAAGATGTATACCTGGACTCATGGAACCTTAATGATATCCAGGCTCTTGACAAAAAAGATCATCAAAAAGTTCCCGACCCAAACGCAATAAAAATATTAAAAAAGAAACCGCGATCCGAAATGATAATCGAAAACCCCGAGCTACCTATTCTGGATGCAACATCAGTCTATATAATCAAAAAGATCAAGCAGAAAACATATTATTATGCATATTACGCACAACCTGAAACAACAGAATATAAACAACTCATTGAACTATTTTAAAACTTAATCTTAAAAAACCTTATTGTGTTGATTCCGCCTCGTAAAAGCTCATCAAGAATCGTTGCGACAAAAACGCCTGCGACACCCATCTTGAATACAAATACAAAAAGCGCTGCAAGACGTACAATCTGCACTGTTCCAAGAATCTGTGTGATAAGCATCCACATCGTATCTCCGTAACCGCGGATTCCGTTTCCGATAATAATGTTGCTTGATTTCCCAAAAAGATTTATTCCAAGCATTATAAGAAGCATTACAGACTCTTCTATTACAGCCTTATCTGTCGTAAAGAAGCCGAGAATCTGACGCGGAAAGAGAGCAAAAACTGCAAGCGTAACGACAGAAACATACATCGACCACTTTAAAGAAGTTCCGACAACCCTTCTGTAAAGAGAAAGATCTTTTGCACCGGTAGCTTCTCCAGAAACTGTAAGAGTTCCGTTTCCGATTGAACATATGATTACGATAAAAATAATTTCTACCGCAAATACCATAGAATAAATTCCTGCTGCCTTATCGCTTATAGTATTTAAAATCGAAATAATCATCAGGTTTCCGAAATTCCACAGAAAATCTTCGCTCGCTGTAGGAAGTCCCTTAAACATTGATTTTAAATACGGACCGATTTTTTCACGAATCATTTTTCTTAACGACGGACTCGTTAAAAAATCTTTTCTCTTTACAATCGAAACATAGGCAATAAAAACAAAGCCTACATATTCTGCAATCGCAGTTCCAAGAGCAGCACCTTTAATTCCCATCTGAGGAAATCCAAGTTTACCGAAAATCAAAACATAATCAAGGAACACATTGCAAGCAGAACGAATTATCCCGTACCACACAAGAGGAAGCGTCAGATTAGAAGTCTGGAATATTACACTGTAGCTTGCACTAATTCCGAGAATCAAAAATACAGGCGCATAAACCCTTGTATATGTAACACAAAGGTCAAAAACATTTTCAGGAACACCCATAAGTTTATAAATTAACGGTGAGAAAAATTCCCAGAAAATAAAAAGTAAAACCGGGATTATATTATTAAATTTTACCATTGCTCCAGCATATTCTTTTGATTTTTCAAAATCTTTTGAACCTACCGCCTGGCTTATAAGAACCGATGCACCAACAGAAAGAGAAAAAATAAATGACATCGAAGTCCATATAGGAGCGGTCGCATTACCGACAGCGCTCATGTATAAAATTCCCATTCTCCCAAGAAAAACTCTGTCGATAAGCATCTGAAACTGAGAAATGAGACTGCTAAGCATAATCGGGATTGCAATTTTCAATAATTTTCTTTTGTATTCTGAAATCATAAATGACATACTACTGTTTTTTTTAAATTTTGAATATAGTATTAAACTAAGACTTTAATTGCGCGATATTTTTTTACATGCGGAATATCAATAAAAACCATTTTATATCAAAATAAACATAATTCCACAAAAATAAAATTTGTTTTATACTGTTTTTTATGGAATCAAATCAGCAAGACTTTAAAAATTTTACTGAACAATATCACAAAATTCTCTGCAGTAAGCAGCCTGAATTTTTAAATAAATATCTTTCACTTCCGTTAATGACACGCTTAAAAGGTGTCGGACTTTTATGCGGAACTGACTGGACCCCATTTTTTAAAAACAATTTCTATTATTCGCGATTTGATCACAGCGTCGGTGTTGCACTTATCGTGTGGAATTTTACTCATGACAAGGCACAGACAATCGCAGGTCTTTTGCATGATGTTTCAACCCCCGCATTCAGCCACGTTGCCGATTTTAGAAAAGGAGATTCACTTACACAGACTGCAACCGAAGAAGATAACGGCTCAATGCTTGCTTCTTCAAAAGAACTTTTAGAATGTCTGTCACGTGACGGCCTCACTCTTGAACAAGTCAACGACTATCACAAATATCCGGTTGCCGACAACGAAGTTCCGCAGCTTTCTGCCGACCGTCTTGAATACATGTTCCCTTCAGGCGCTGCTCTTTGCGGAACCTGGTCTTTAAAAGAATCCTTTACACTTTCAGAAATCAAACAGATTTATAACGATCTTACAATCTGCAAAAACGAAGACGGTATAATTGAGCTTGGATTTAAAACACAGAAAATTGCAGAATTATACTGCAAACGCACAACTGACATCGCACTCTTTTTACAAAAATGCGAAGACAAAATGGTCATGCAGTTTCCTGCAGAAATTTTAAATCTTGCTGTCAAACTGAATTTACTCAAAGAAGAAGATTTTTTTACAAAAAGCGAGAGCGAGATTATAGAAAAACTTGATTCGATTTCAGGCGGCGCGCATTCTGCAGTAAACAGCGCGACTACCCCAACTCCTGACAGCGCCGACTTTAAAAAATTCTGCACATATTACAAAACATACAGAAGCTTTACTTCCATCACGCGTTCTAAGGATCCGCTTGAAGGTCACTACTGCGTAAACATCCAGGTAAAAAAACGCTACATAAATCCGCTTGTCGCCGCTTCCTCGTCGGCGCCAGACTGCGCCACTGCACAACAGCAAAACAGCATCCCAAAAGCGCGCCGCCTTACCGAAGTCTCTCCAGAGTGGAAGCAGCGCATCGACGATTTTCTCGCATATAAAGACGCGCCGTATTCATGCGTTAAACTCGTGCAGAGTTTTTAAGATTTCTGCTTTATATTGAAATATTTACAAGCTGGTCTTTAAATTTTTCAAGAAAAAGTTCAAGAAAATTAATAATATTTTCAAGCGACGTTGCAAAAGAATTTTCATTAAGTTTTTTCTTAATGTCTTCAAGATATGTGCGCGCAATTCTTATATTTGTTTTTATCGTCGCATCTTTATACTGATGAAGATTGTTATAAATTTCAACAAAATGCGAAAAACAAGTATAAATTAAATCGTATATTTCTTTTTTATAATAACTGATATTCTGGCTCGAAAGAATTTTTGCAAAGTCAAGCGCAAGATCTTTGCTATAAAGATTTACTTCTTTAATCAGTTCTTCTCTGTACAAAATAAAATCTTTATCATCAATCATTTTTGCAGAAAAGCCGATTGTCCGGACCTTTGTAAAAAGATGCGCAAAACTTACCGGATTAAAATTTCTTTCTTCAGAGATTTTATTATTCAAAAAAATTTCCTTCCTAAAAAAATCCGGCGTACATCATTTTGTACACCGGAAAATCTAACCTACGCCAACGCGCTCATATCAAGTTTGTCAAAGCCGTTTAAAAGTTCGCATGCGATTGCCTTAATCTTTTCTACGTCGCCTTTTCTTGCACCTTCGATATTAAGCGGCATGACAGGATCATGAAGACTCAAACGCAAAAGCATCCAGCCCTGCGCATCGCCATCTTTAAACGAAATACGCACACCTTCATAAGACTCAGGCAATTTATATCCTGCCTTTTCTGCGCGCATGCGGAACTGTTCAAGAACACCTTTTCCGTATTCCTTAAAATCTTCACAGAGAATTTTAAATCTGTATTCACCTTCTTCTACTAAAGGAGGAAGCTTTTCGATTAAACTATCAAGCTTCTTTCCCTGAGCCTGTGCAAGAGCCATTGCAACAACAAGCTTAACTGCAAGATATGCTCCGTCATCAAGATAATAATTTTCTTTTAATGCACCATGGCCGCTTGTTTCCATTGCAAGAGGAGCGTTTATTCCTTTTTCATTCAGCTCTTTCTGCTTGTTGATTACATTTTTATAGCCGCGCATGTAGCACAAGTGTTTAAGACCAAGAACATCTTCGAGAAAGTACGTAAGGCGGTCAGAAGTAACACTGTCTGTAATAATCGTGCTGCCAGGATTTTCTGGCGCAAGAATTGCTGCGGCCATTGCGATGATTGCATCGCGGTTTACTTCGCTTCCGTCAGAAAGCACTGCACTCATGCGGTCAACGTCTGTATCAAAAATCAAACCGAGGTCAGCTTTATTCTCAAGAACTGCACTGCGGATTGCTTCCATTGCCTGTTTATTTTCTGGATTCGGAATATGATTAGGAAAGTTTCCGTCTGGATTTAAAAACTGACTTCCTGTCGTATCTGCACCAAGCGGACGTAAAATCTTATCAACAAAAAATCCTGATGCGCCGTTACCAGAGTCAACTACAATTTTAAGACCTAAAAGCGGCTTATCGTTTTTCGAACCGGTTGCCTTTTCAATCTGATTTGAAATTGCGTTTTTCAAGTGTTCAGCATAAAGAGAAATCAAATCAAACGAAATGCACGTATCAAGATCTGCATCGCGCTCGCTCAAACCAGAAGCTGTCTCAAGGATTTCTGTAATGTCATCGTGTTCAAGTCCGCCGTCTTTATCAAAAAACTTAAGACCGTTTCTGTTAAACGGAAGATGACTTGCAGTAATTTCTACAGAACCGTCAAACTTTGTCTGCTTAAAAACAATCGACATGAACATCGAAGGAGTTGTTGCAAGACCGCAGCGCACTACAGTTGCACCCTCAGAAAGCATTCCCTTTACGACCGCTTCTTCAAGTGCAGGACCAGAAATTCGAGAGTCACGGCCTACACCTATTTTAAGGTTGTCTGCACTCTTTCCTGTCTTTTTAGAAAGCCATTTTACAAAAGCCTGGCCGATTTTATTACAAGCTTCGCCAGTTAAATTAACATGTTCATCTGCAACACCCTCAAGGGCGATTCCGCGGACATCACTGCCGTTCTGAAGTTTCATAATTTCCTGAGACATTTTTTTTACTCCTTATTGTAACATTATAGCAAATTTTGTTATTATATTTAATAGGAGATTTTATGAAATATCAGTTCAAAATTTTAACACTTGTTCTCTGCTTACTTGCAGTATCTCAGAGTGCTTTTGCAAGGGACAAACTTGACGACTTTCTTGACAGCTACGAAACATTCATCGAAAAGGCCGAAAAATGCGTAAAGAATAAAGAAACTTCTAAAATCGAGCCTCTCAAAAAAGAACAGAAGAAATTCATGGATCAGAAAGAAAAGATGAATAAATCACTCGGCGACTTTACGATTAAACAGGCGTTCCGCTATGGCCAGCTTAATGCAAGATGGGGCGTTGCAATCGGAGCTCTCGAAACTACAAAGGGCCTTAAAAAGGCAAACGACAAAGTCGATGAGTTTTTAGACGAAGACGATTCAAAAGAATCCAAAAAGAAAGACGACAACAGTAAAAAGGCATAAAAAACGCGGGCTTAAAAACCCGCGATTTTTTTACGAAATACATTTTACGCAGCGCGCGTCTTACGACTTACGTGCGAGCTTCACATCTTAGTGATGGAACAATCTTATTCCGTTAAAACACATTACCATGTTGTAATCATCTGCTGCCTTTATAACAAGGTCATCACGAACAGATCCACCCGGCTGAACTACAACAGTTACGCCAGATTTTCTTGCACGCTCGATGTTGTCACCAAACGGGAAGAATGCGTCAGATCCAACAGCAACATTTGTGTTCTTTGAAATCCATTCAGCTTTTTCTTCTGCAGTAAATACATCCGGTTTAACTTTAAAGATGTTCTGCCATTTTCCTTCTGCAAGAACATCCATGTATTCGTTTCCGATATAAACATCGATTGCATTGTCACGGTCTGCTCTTTTAATTCCGTCAACAAACTGCAAGCCCAGAACTTTTGGAGACTGACGAAGCCACCAGTTATCTGCTTTCTGACCAGCAAGACGTGTACAGTGAACACGTGACTGCTGTCCGGCACCGATTCCGATTGCCTGTCCGTCTTTTACAAAACATACAGAGTTTGACTGAGTGTATTTAAGAGTAATCAATGAGATTACAAGATTGCGTTTATCATCTTCTGAAAGATTTTTATTTTTTGTTACGATGTTTTCAAGAACAGAATTATCAATCTTTAAGAAATTGTGTCCCTGTTCAAAAGTAACACCAAAAACCTGTTTGCGTTCAAGTTCAGCCGGAACATAATTCGGATCAATCTGAACTACGCAGTAGTTTCCGCCTTTCTTTGCTTTAAGAATTTCCAAAGCTTCTGGAGAAAAACCAGGTGCGATTACACCGTCAGAAACTTCTTTCTTAATAAGAAGTGCAGTTGCTCTGTCACATTCATCACTCAAAGAAATAAAATCACCGAATGATGACATGCGGTCTGCTCCACGAGCTCTCGCATAAGCACATGCAAGAGGTGTAAGTTCTACATCATCAGTAAAATAAACCTTCTTTAAAGTATCTGACAAAGGAAGTCCAACTGCAGCACCTGCAGGGCTTACATGTTTAAAAGAAGTTGCAGCAGGAAGTCCCGTTGCTTCTTTTAATTCCTTTACAAGCTGCCAGCCGTTAAGTGCGTCCAAAAGGTTAATAAATCCAGGTCTTCCATTTACAACGGTAATTGGGAGATCGCCATTTTCCATAAAAACCCTTGCCGGTTTTTGATTAGGATTACATCCGTACTTTAATTCAAGTTCTTTCATACTATACATAGTAAAGATTTTTTTATTTATAGTCAAAGGGTTTTACGTCATACTGAATAAACTCAAACGCTTTTTTTTACTTTACAGTAAACCATCAGCCGATTGAAACAAACTCATACCCTGCATCGACAACGGCTTTTTTAAACACGTCATCACTTATATCGCCCGAATATTCTACGACAGCAGTTCCGGCTTTAAAATCAACATCGGCTTTAACGCCTTCGATTGCACAGAGTGCGTCAGTCACATGCTTCTGGCAGTGCTGACACATCATTCCCTTAATCTGTATAGTTTTTTTCATAACAGAATCTCCTCTATCTATTTTCATAAAATTAAGTCTAAGTGCATTCATCACGACACAAAAGCTGGAAAGGCTCATTGCAAGCGCGCCGTACATCGGCTTTAAAAAAATCCCTAATGAGCCGAGCGCACCTGCTGCAACCGGAATGCAGATTACGTTATAGAAAAATGCCCAGAATAAATTCTGGTGAATATTACGAAGCGTATTCTTACTTATTTTAATTCCGCGAACAACATCAAGAAGATCATTTTTCATAAGAACAATATCAGCAGCATCGAGTGCAACATCTGTACCCGCTCCGATTGCAATTCCGACAAAGCTTCGTTTTAAAGAAGGCGCATCGTTTACGCCGTCACCGACCATTGCAACCTTTTTATCTCTAGAAAGTTCTGCAACGATTTTTTCTTTTTCATCAGGCTTAACACCGGCGTAAACTTTTTTAATCCCGACGCGCTCAGCGATTGCGTCTGCTACAGTTTTATTGTCGCCGGTAAGAAGGACTGTTTCAATCCCCATTTTATTGAGTTCTTTAACAGCATGGCGGCTCGTTTCTTTTTCTGTATCAGACACGCAGATCATTCCGGCATATTTTTCGTCGACAGAAAATAAAAGCGGCGTTTTTCCTTCGCGCGATTTTTCTTCGATTAAATCTTTCGGCGCATCCGGAATAAAATCAAGGTTTCCACCTTTTACAAGTTTGCCGCCAATTACTGCCTTAACTCCGCGCCCGATTATTTCTTCAAAATCGCTCGTTTCTAAAAGTGAGGCGCCACGAGATCCCGCGTCTTCTTCGAAGTATTTTGTAACTGCAGCTGCAAGTGGATGCGACGAGTTTTTCTCAAGCGAATATGCGTATGACAAAAAATCACCTGCCGCGTTACTGTCAGTGCCTGCTGCAATAACATCCGTTACAACAGGCTTCCCGTTTGTGACAGTTCCGGTTTTATCCATAACACACACTTCGATTTTCTCAAGCGCTTCAAGACTTGCTGCTGTTTTAAATAGAATTCCTTTTTTTGCCGCAACACCGTTTCCAACCATAATGCTTACAGGGGTTGCAAGCCCGAGCGAGCACGGACAGCTTATTACAAGAACGCAGACTGCGAGGGCGATTGCATTAGAAAGCCTTGCGCTAATTGATTCTGTTCCGCCTGAACCCGAAACGCCGATAAAAAACCATATTACAAAAGTAACAAGCGCAATCAACAACACCGCCGGAACAAAAATCGCGCTCACTTTATCTGCAATTTTTGCAATCGGTGCTTTAGAAGACGACGCATCAGTTACAAGCTGAATTATTTTACCAAACGAAGTTTCTTCTCCAACCTTTTCTACTTTTACAACAATGCGTCCTGTCACACATAAAGTCGAAGCATAAACATTTTTTCCTTTATCTTTATCAAGCGGAATACTTTCGCCTGTAAGATTACTTTCGTTTATGCTTGCACTTCCTTCTGTAATGATTCCGTCAACAGGGATTGATTCTCCTGTTTTTACGATAACAGTATCGCCGGTTTTTACTTCGCTTACATCAATTGTTTTTTCTTTTCCATCTTGTAAAACAGTTGCAGTCTGTGGTGCCAGTTTCATAAGAGCTTTTAAAGCGTCGGTTGTTTTTCCTTTAGAAAAACTTTCAAGAGTTTTTCCGACTGTAATTAAAGTTACAATCATCGCAGCACTCTCAAAATAAAAATCCGGCATGCCAGAGGTAGAAGAGCCAATATATTTTATAAGATTAAAAAAACTGTAAACATAAGAAACACCTGCTCCAAGTGCAACAAGCGTATCCATATTAGGAGAGCGGTTAATTACTGCACGAGTTCCGCTTATAAAAAATTTTCTGTTTATGATTAAAACAACAAGAGAAAGAAGCGCTTCGTAAACGCCGAGTATAATCATCACTTTTTCATGCGAAAAATTATTTTCGATAAACGAAAAAATAGGCCAGTGCCACATCATATGTCCCATAGAAACATACATGAGCGGTAAAAGAATACCTACAGAAATAAAAAATCTTTTCATTAATTTTTTTGTTTCACCATCAAGTATTTTTTTACCACGTTTTCTTTCGCCGTTTTCTGCTTCATTTTCTAAACCAAAACGCGCGGCACCAGAAGAAGCCGGTTTTGCACCATATCCTGCTTTTTCGACAGCACTCACAATTTTATTTTCAAGCTCGCCGTCAAAATTTCCTTCTACAGTCATTGAATTAGTAAGAAGATTTACACTGCAGGAAACAACACCTTCTACACCCTCAACAGCTTTCTGAACATGAGCACTGCATGCAGCACAACTCATGCCCGTAACATCAAACGATTTCATTTAAAACTCCTGTTAAACTGTTTTTGTTCCCACAATGTTTTTTAAATTATTTAATCTGCAGTAAAAATTCCTTTCTGAGGTTTTCGTTTTTCTTAAACACCCCGCGAAGACATGTAGTTGTCGTAACTGTTCCAGGTTTTCTGATTCCTCTTGTAGTCACGCACGAGTGTTCACCTTTGATAACGACCATGATATCTTTTGTACCTAAAATCATTTCAAGAATATCAGCGATGTCATTCCCGATTTTTTCCTGGAGCTGCAGTCGCTTGCAGACCATGTCAACGATTCGAGGTATTTTACTTAATCCGATTATTTTTTTACGCGGAATATACGCAACGCCCACTTTCATATTGTACATGAGCGCAAGATGATGTTCACAATAACTGAACGTGTCAATGTCCGTAAGGCAGACCATATCAGAAGTCTTTGCAACTTCAAAACATTTACCGAAAAGAGCTGCAATTTCTTTATTGGTATAGCGCATTCCCTCAAAGACTTCGTCGTACATACGTGCAACACGGTCCGGGGTTTCTGCAATGTCAGAGCTATTTAAATCTGCACCGAGCGCTTCAAGGATGTCCTTTACGGCGTTTTTGATTTTTGAAATATTATCTTTGCTTAAATGACGGGTTTCGCGGTCCATATGCGTATTCTACAATAAATCAGACTAAATGAAAATAGTTAAAAAATGCGCGTACGCAAAAAGGACAAGTAATACCAGTGTCGTTAATGCGCGCGAATACCAGTGACACAAAAACTGCTTCTGAGCGTTCGCGAGCCGCAGGCGAGTCGGAGTCCACTTACGCTCAGCCAGCAGATTTTTTGTGGCATTGGTATGGGAGCGCATAAAAATCCTGATGTCTGTCGTTTTTGCGTACGCGCGTTTTAGAACTGGATGATTTCTTCGTATATTTCCATCGCAAACTGGTCCGTCATTCCCGAGATAAACTCAATGACGCATTTCTGGAACGATTCGTCGTTCGTAACATCAAAAACCTGCTTCGTGTCATAACGATAGATTTTCTTTCTGTCCTTCTGATGGAACGGTTCATAATTCGTATATTTTACAAGCCATGACTCAAACTCGACGCTCAGTTTTGGAAAATATTTAAGAATAACCGAAGCCCTGCCGTTTACCGCATAAACCTGAGTCTTCATCAAAGTCCTGTAAATCGTCTCGATTACATTCTTTGCATAATGCTGGAACTCAACGAGTCTCCAGTGGCTGTATATCTTTGCAAAACTAAATTTCTTTAATTCAAGAATAAATTTAAAATACTCGTCGCTAAAGCAAAGACCTTTTTCGGGACTCGACTGCTCGCACATATCCACGATAAGATCATTTATCAAAACAGTCGTGTTTACAGCCTTGCCGCTTCTAAAAGCCTTTCGTCCCTTGCCTTCAAATCCTAAAGTAGAACCAACGATTTCGCGAAGCTGTCTGTAAGCACTCATATCAAGAATATGATAAGCTCTCGCATCTTCTATATCACGTCCAAGATAAGCAATTTTATCTGCAACCTTTACGACACAGCCTTCCCATGTATATGGCTGAATCAATCCTGGTCTTTTAATCGTATATAAATCCAGATTATCACTTCGAGGTTTTATTCCCTGCTGGTCAATTTCTCCGCAGTGACAGATAAGACCATCACGCACCGCATACGTTAAATCAAGATTTTTCTGAACTCCGTCAGGATCAGGAAGCGTTTCGATATAGTCTGCAAAAAAAAGCGAGTTTCTTTCATGCCAGAATTTTTTCGGAGCATTCAATCCTTCTTTCTGCGAAAGAAGATCATTAAGGCAGTCTTCTCCGTGATGACCAAACGGAGCATGTCCTATATCATGACCTGTCGCGATTGCCTGAGTAAGCTGGTCATTAAGTCCTAAATATTTTGCAACAGTCGATGCAACAGATGCTACATGCTGAACATGTTCCATCCTCGTGCAGATATGGTCATTGTGAGGTGCAAAGAAAACCTGTGTTTTGTGTTTTAAACGGCGGTATGCCTGACAATGAAGAAGGCGTGTATAATCCCTCTCAAATTCTGAACGTATATCGTTTCCACGGTCGTAAAGTTCTGACTGACGCTGCACTGCTTTTTCCCAGTCCGGATTTTCGCTTGTACATGCAACACTTTTAAAAGAATCTTTCATTTTTATATCTTATTTGTTTTATTTTACTTTTTCAATTATACCAGAAATCTGCTCGATGGCATTCCTGTATTTTTTAATTTCTTCCTGCGCTTTAGAAGAATCAATTGAATTATTTTTCTGCGCAAACATTTTTTCGAGTCGTGTGCGGTTTTCGAAAAGCTCGATGATGTTTGCAACACGGCGTTCAATGATAAGAAGGTTAAACGGTTTCTGGATTACATCGATTACACCGTAGTCGTATGCATGTTCAACTACATAATCAGTTGTTTCTGTCGTGATTATAAAAAGCGGAACCGATCTCATAATCTGATTGCGTTCAAGTTCTGCAAGAACAGAAAAACCATCCATCTCTGGCATGATGATGTCCAGAAAAATTGCGGCAAGATCATCTTTGTTTGCCATAATTTTTTCCAAACCTTCTTCGCCGTCAGACGCTTCGATTACTTCGTATTTTTTTGAGAAAGCTTCTCCAAGAATAGTTCTGTTTAACTCAACGTCATCGATTATGATGATTTTTTTTCCTGCACCAGCCATCAATAAACTCCCCGATACTCTAATCCAGCTTTGCGATATAACCTTCGATTTCGACACCAGCTTCTATTGCTTTTGGAAGTACTTCTTTTGCCTTGTCTATCTCTCCGGATCTGATAAGCCTTACGATTTCTGAACACTCATCAAAAAGTTTTTTAAAACCGATGTTTCCTGCATAACCTTTTAAAATATGCGCAATCATCTCCATATTGGACCAGTCACCGGTTTCATAAGCCTTTTTAAGACTTGCCCAGTTTTCGTCCTGAGGGAATTTCCTTACAAATTTCTCGAGAAGATCGAGATTTCCCGAAAATCTTTTTACTGTTTCTTCGCGATTCGGGATAATAAAATCAAAAATTTCATCAAAAGTCATATCACTTTAAATGATAACCCGACTTTTAGAATTTTTCAACTTTTTTAAGGCTTTAAAAAACAAAGCGGCTGCCCAAAAGGAGTTAAATGACAGCCGCTTTCCCGGAGAAAACTCTTTTATGATGTTCTTTTATTTATACTAGTTTAACAAGCTGAACCAGATAAAGTTACAGAATTTGATTCAAATTGTGCCATATCTGGCACATAAGTGCTCTTATATATAGAAACTTAAGTAAGGGCGACCTTATAACCCTTTAAAAATTTCTTCTTTGATTCAGTTATGCGGTAACTTTCTGTCGCTTTCTGAATCGCCTTGTTATGTGTCCACGGTTCAAGACGGTGGTTTTTTATGTATTCAACAGCAGCATCCCACTGCTTTGCAAGAGCAGTTGCAAAAAACCATGCGACCATCATCCTTACATAATAGTCCTGAGAATTTTCTTCTGGAACCGCACTCTTTTTAATTTTCGTTGCAGCTGCAAGTTCAAGAAACTCTGGATTAAAATCTTCATCAAGGAAATGCTGCATGAGGTTTTCAAGACCAAAGCGGACTGTAAAAGCATGACGTGATTTTAACCAGCGCTTTATATATGGCAAAAGTTCTGCGTGATGCTTTTTAAAAACCTTAGGTGAAAGCTGGTCGCATGTTGCCCAGTTATCTACGAACGGTAAGAATTTTTCTGTAAGCTCAATGCAGGTTTTAAAATCCTTCTGCTCGCAGATGATAAACGAATGCAGCTGGTATTCATCAAAGTATTCATGCGGAACTGAACTCAAAAAATTTTCTATCATAGAAGGCGTAACATCGCTTTTTAAATTGCAAAGCTCTTTTGCATAGGCACGCAGGTTAGGGGTTCGCACTCCTATCATATTGTCTGCAGTTTTTCCAGGAATCAGTTTTGCCTGAAAGTCCCTGTACTTTTTATCCTGCATTTTAAAAAGATCAGAAGTAATTTTATTCATAACATATCCTCTCAAGTTCTGTAAACGGATGGCAGAGCGCAAGCCCCATAGAAACGACATCAGCAGAATGCGGTAAAATAACGCTGCCTCCAGACATCACTTCTGGCACCGCGCCGTTTAATACGCCACATTCTTTTAAAAACGACATTCCCTTTTCAAACTGTTCATGCGAAAGTTTTACTGCGAGAGCCACGTGCGCACACCATCGCTCTGGAATATAATTTCTGTTATCGCCGCTTTCAAAATGTGGCAGCATGATATCATGAAGACATCTGTTTAATGAACGTAAGTTTTCATTCATCACAGGTTTTAGAAAAATAACTTTATCTAAAAAAGTATCTATAGAAGAAAAATCCATTTTAAAAAAACATTTAGAATCCTTTACAGAATTTACAAAGTCAAACGAGCGCTCATAAAAATCATGAAAAAGCTTTTTAAGATGAGGAACTTCGCTTTGTGTACAATGAAAAGCTCCGAGCGTCACGTGAGGCGGAACATTATTTTTAATTAAAAAATCACTTCCAGTAACGTGCGAAAGCTCTGATACAAGACCTTTTATTTTCGCCGTCGTATCAGAGTCAAAATAAAGAGTCACCGCATAAGTCTGGTTCTGTAAGTTTTCCATACTTTTCTTTTACAACATTTTTAAAGAAAGATAAAGAAATGAGAAGATTTTTTTAGATTTTTTTTTATTTTTAGTTGACTGTCAACGCATAGCACCTTTAGAACAAATCCAGCATCGAATCAAGATAAACTGCCTCGCGAACTTCCAGCTGATGCTCAGGCTTTGTCATATAGTAAAGAAGAATTTCAAGAACGACTGCACTTCCAAGAGCGCGACCTTCTATCTTAAAGTTTGTAAATCCGTTTTTAAGATACTTATCCTTAATATCATCAATACTTATGAACGAAGGATTTTTCATCGCAAGAGAAAATCTGTAACCTCCATCACCTTTGGGAGCAGAGCAACGGTGTTCTTTAACGTCCTGCCCGAGATTACGGCGGCTTACATTTTCATAGCAGAGTTTCCTTTCGGTACATCCGACACTGCAGCACTCATTACAGAGAAATTCAACTTTATCCTTTTTATTCTGCGAAAGTAAATTTAAATTTTCAAAAGATTTATTAAGCCTAAAATCCGGGACTACATATTTAAACTCCGGACGCTCAAGCTCCATGCTGAATTTACTAAATTCCGTGATGACTTTTGTAGTAGAAGAAACAAGATAGAACGAAGGAAAATTTTTTCTAAGATATTCTAAAAGAATTTCTGAATGAACTATCGCACCGACAATAATTTCTGAGTCCGCTTGAGTAAATTCAGCAAACTTATGACAAAGCATATTGCACTTTTTATCTTTGAGATGTTCAGATTTTAAAAGTGAATTACTCAAAGTAAGACGGGGAGAAAATTTAAATTCCTTAACAAGAGAGATGACATCATCAAGGTGAGCATCAGACGAAGCACAGCGGCCACCACCCCAGAGACAGTCACGTGGCGCACCATATATCGAACCGATATCACACCAGGGATAAAACCAGTCGCGGTGAGAATAGAAAAGTTCAAGAAAAATTCGGTAAAGATCATAAAACTCAAATAGACCAGGAAGATGATAATGCGCCTTAAGATTTTCCATACTTTTCTTTTACAACATTTTTAAAGAAAGATAAAGAAATGAGAAGAATTTTTTAATATTTTTTTATTTTTGTGATTTTTTTTCATAAAAAAAATAATGATATATGTGAGGACTTTCGATATCCCCAATGCCGACACTTGTCGGGCGCTTCCCGCGCGTATGCACGACACCACCGCGCAAATGCCGGGTAAAACTAAATCACAGAGGTAATAAAATGAACTCAAAAGAAAAAATGACTCCAGATGAAAAATGGGACAACGCGACGCTTGCAAACAATTTCATATTCTACAAGGTAATGAGGAATCACCCCGAAGCCTGTAAGCATCTGATCGAGCTCCTGCTTAAAATCAGGGTTAACTCCATGGAAATCCACGGAGAAGAAGTCATCGACATCGACCATGATGCAAAGGGAATTCGCCTTGATGTTTTCGTAAAGGAGGACAACCGCATGTATGACATAGAAGTTCAGGTTGTAAATACAAAGGAGCTTCCTGAGCGTGCACGCTATTATCAGGGGCTCATGGATCTGGACAGCCTCAAGTCAGGTCAGAAGTACAAGGAACTTCCTGACTCTCATATAATCTTTTTATGCCTTGAAGATATCTTTAAGAATGGTCTTCCTGTAAGCACATTCGAAAACATCTGTCTTGAAGATTTAAAGACAAAGTTAAATGACCGGGCCTACAAACACTTTTTCATTGCGCCATTATGTGCTAGAATGGTTGAGGACAAGGAAGTAAAGGACTTTTTTGAATTCCTTATTTCTAACCGTGCTGCAGATGATTACACGAACAGTCTGCAGGATTATGTTAAGGCTGCTAAAAAGAATGCACAG
>CAJORB010000102.1:0-55168 GCA_905236565.1 uncultured Treponema sp.
CCAGAGTATAAATCTGCTGATATGCTAAATCGTTTTCTACAGGTTGCCCGTTTAAAACTAACCATCCTGGTGGAATTTCTGGTTTTCCAAGATTCAACATGATAGGCGAGAGTTCAGATTTTCTTACCATATCACCTAGGTTGCTTACGACATTTTCTACCTTATCGTCTATTTCTGTGAGTTGTTGTCGGAATTCCACAATATTTTGTGCATTTGCGGCTGTTTGTAATGAAAGTCGTAAGAAATCACGATGATTTAAGATTTCCTGATTTTCAATAACATAATCTTTCATCTTCTTAAACAGACGAACAAGAGCCTTGCTTTGTTTTGTAGCAAGTTCGCCTTTTAGAACGGTCATGAGCATGTAAACGCCCTGTTCGGTGAAGACGTAAGGAAGTTTTCTTACACCTCCCCAACTTGAAGTCGAAATTTTCGACCTTAGAATTACATCCTTTTCCTCTTTAGTTAATTGAAACATTAAATCTTCTTCATCAAATTTCTCAATATTATTCTTAACTTGTTCGTTTAATCGCTTTGTCGTATATCCATAAATATCCGCCAGGTCCGAATCCAGCATAACCTGAACACCGCGGATAATATAAATTTTATCTTTTAATTGCGTTTCATTCAAAAGTAATTTATTTTGTTCATCCATAATCAATCCTCACTCTTTAATAAATTACAGATTTCCTACATAATTTAATCATGCAGAATATATCCCAAATCAACTTTGAAGAAATTGACTCCTACATCAAAACAGAATTCCGATACGCCTCTCAAGAAGGCATACAGGAAATCAAAAGTCCAACTCCAAATTATGGTTCAATCACTGACTTCATTCAGAAATCGGACGATATTCTTCAGGATAACATCCGAAAAATAATTCTTTCCAAGCAACTGGATGAAGTTGAAGTCTATAAAAAGGCCGATATAGACCGCAAACTTTTTTCCAAAATACGAACACAGCCAGATTATCACCCAAATAAAAATACACTACTCAAACTTTGTCTTGCAATGAATCTCAATACAGACGAAACAGAAGATCTGTTAAAATCAGCCGGTTATTCTCTTTCAAAAAGTTTGCAATCAGATTTGATTTTACGATATTGTTTTAGTCATCGTATTTTTGATGTAATAACAGTAAACCAAATTCTTGATCACTATGGTGAAAAGGTTATTTAGATTCTTTCTCTTTAAATTCATAATCTTTAGACCATTTTTCCCCAAAGAACGAAACTCTGGCAAAAAGTAAGGATACAGTATGAACATTTAGAAGTGGTCGCTTTCAAAGCGACAAATATATTTTTAGCCGACACTGGTTCAATGAGCTGTGAAGAGTTCTGTAAGCTGTGTGAGGGGTAAAACCTTCCCATAGTTTTATCTCGCATTCCCACTTTTTCTTACTTTTTTTATAAAAATTCAACTTTAAGCGTCTGTAATTTTGCGAACTTTGCTTTCTCGTGGTAAAATAAAAACGAAACGAGTAACAAAATGGAATACGAAATTACAGATACAATAACGCCGCAAGAATATCTTGAAATGCGCACAATAGTCGGCTGGAAATTGTTTCCGCTTGAACAGGCAAAAGATGGACTTGAACATACAACACATATTGTCTGTTTTAGAAAAGACAAAAAGCCGATTGCTGTTGCAAGAGTTTTGTGGGACCACGGCTACGTTGTTTACATTGCTGATGTAATTGTTCATCCTGATTTTCAGGGGCAGGGAATTGGCCGCGACCTTATGAATCATGCATTGAATTACATCAAAAGTAAACTCAAACCTGGCTGGCGTATAATGGTAAACCTTCAGGCTGCAAAAGGCAAAGAAGGCTTTTACAAAAAGTTCGGTTTTATCGAACGCCCTAACCCAGACTTTGGACCCGGCATGCATCAGTGGTTAGAAATTGAACAGCAATAACAGTGCACTTGCACTTTTATTTTTAAGGAGTTGAATTTATGTCTATGAAAATTTTTTTATCGCGATTAAACTTTCAGCTAAAAAAATTAACCGGCACTTATCTTAAAGTTTTAGCCCTTTCACTTTTATTTGCAGGACTCTGCACTGGCTGTGCCTCACCAGGTGGCGGTGGAGGTGGGGATTCTATTCTGGTCATCCCTGGCGAAGATACACCAGTAGACGGACTTTCAAGTATTCAATTTGCAAGTGCTATGTGTGTCGGCTGGAATTTAGGAAATACTTTTGACTCTGCTGAATTTGGAAATAAAAATAACAAAGGTAATAACTATGAAACAGCCTGGGGTATGCCAAAAACAACAAAAGCAATGATTAACAGAATTGCAGCCAAAGGATTTAAAACAATACGAATTCCAGTAAGCTGGCATAACCATATTACTGAAGGAACAAATTACACAATCGATTCCGGATGGCTTGCACGCGTAAAGGAAGTTGTTGACTGGGCAAGAGAATATAAAATGTTTGTCATTATAAATATTCACCATGACAATTTAACAAGTGAACAAATGAGTTCTACTTACGGATTCAGTGTTAATACAGACACTGATCAACAAAATACTTCAAAAAATTATATTCAGAAAATATGGACTCAGGTTGCAAATTATTTTAAAGATTATGATAACCATCTTATTTTTGAACTCTTGAATGAACCAAGAAACATCGACGGACCAAATGATGGCTTCGGAGATCAGCCAAACCTTTCAACTCTTAATGGAATCATTTCTCAATACAATCAGACTGCACTTAACGCAATCCGCGCTACAGGCGGAAACAATACAAACCGTTTTGTCATGGCTCCATACTATGCAGCTTCTCCATGGAAATCTTCTGGTTGGACAATTCCATCAGATAATAATGCAAGTGATAAAATTTTAATTTCTGTTCATGCTTATGATCCGTATGAGTTTGCAATGGGAACTATGTCAGATACAACTTTTGCAGAAAACGATGAAGGTAATAAACTTGGTGATCTCTTTAATGAACTCAAAACAAAGTGGGTTAATAATGGTCGAGGGGTTGTAATGGGTGAAGCAAGTTGTACAGATAAAAACAATCTTTCTGATCGACTTGCGTGGTTTAACAGTTATATTCCAAAAGCAAAAGCAATAAAATGCCCGGTTATTCTTTGGGACAACATGCAGACTGCAAGTACTTCCAATGAGGTTGCAGAACGCCATGGTTACTTTAATAGAAATAATCTCTCATGGATTTTTCCAACTCTTGTCAACGCAATGATTTCTAAAGCCGGCGGAGTTGTTGACTGTTATTCAACAGAGGGTGAAAACGGTAATGAAAATGGAGGTGAAAACTCTAGTGGTACTCCGATAGTAGTTTGGACAGGCTCTCAGGATTTGGGACATTGGGAAGGAGAAGATGCAATAACTCTTGCCTCTTCACTTTTTGCTTCTGCAACAGATTCTTCATATTTAAGACTTACAATCAGTAAAGGTGCAGAGTGCAACGCACTTGTAAGTGGTAATCCTTGCTCAAATAATTATTCAAGTATCCACCCGATTACAGACTGGGAAAACGGCAATATAACATTTACAACTGATACAGCCAATGCCACAGTAAATTCCAACAAACAGCTTGAAGTTACAAACATAATTCCTGCAAACGGAACAACAACAGTAAATATAAGCCCAGATTCAACTTCATGGAATGCAATTAAATCAAATGGACTTATTATCTACGGGCATAAAGTTACAATTACAAAGATTGAGTTAATGTAATTTACTTCAATTTAGAAGAGCCGGTAAAACCACAAGCGCGTGATTTTACCGGTTTTCTTTTAGTTGAACGGATTAATTTTCTGCGTAATTTTTTCTACGATATAATTTGCTTCTGCTTCATCAAGACCAAGACCAAATTTTACAGTTTTCATTCCGTAGTCAAAACAAATTTTCTCAAGCATATCTGAGCTGCTTCTTCTGTAATTTACATTCACATATTCTGCATTTTGAATAACCCGTATATTTTTGACATTGGAAACAGCGTATTCTTTTTCGGATTTAAAACACAAAGTTTTCTTTGAAAGAATAATACTCTTTGTACTTACTTTAATTATTTCACGTCCGCAGATCATCCATAAAATATATTTAAGTACAAAAAAACCGGCTACAGTCCAGGCTATAAGCCAGAAAACCACAAACATCGAAACCCCTGCAGTTTTTTTATTAAAAAAATCAATGAGCATATTCAAAGCAGTAAATTCTCCAAACGCCCATCCTCCAAACCAGACCATAATAAAAATCAAAACAACCGGATGCCTTTTTGCTGGAATCGTTATCTGCAACGCTCCGTCAATTTTTTCTATTGTGCTTCTTCCTTCTGTATTTTCCATCATACCTCTTATTATAGCATACATATTATTTTTTTATTAATTTTTTAAGTGAATTTAACAAAACCCTGTTGACAAGATTATATTTTATCAAATATAATTTGATTAAATATAATAATAAGGGGGTCTTTTATGGGATTTTATGATTATAGTGTTCAGACACCAAAAGGTGATGAAGTTTCTATGAAAAGCTTTGAGGGAAAAGTTGTTCTTGTTGTAAATACAGCTACAGGCTGCGGTTTTACCCCGCACTACAAGGACATCGAAGAAATGTACGAAAAATACCACGATCAGGGCTTTGAAGTTGTTGATGTTCCATGCAATCAGTTTGCAGGACAGACTCCGGGAACTGATGAAGAAATTCACAGCTTTTGTACACTCAACTATAACACAAAGTTTCCTCAGATGAAAAAATCTGATGTTAACGGAGAAAATGAACTTCCTTTATTCCGATTCCTCAAGGATCAGAAGGGATTTGAAGGTTTTGGCAAAGGTCCTGCCGCTCTTGCAATGAATGTACTTCTTAAAGGAATTGATAAAGACTATAAAAACAATCCTGAAATCAAATGGAATTTTACAAAGTTCGTAATTGACAGAAAAGGTAATGTAGTTGCAAGATTTGAACCAACTGCAAAAATGACGGATGTTGCTTTGTGTGTTGAAAGTCTTTTGTAGTTCACATATTATATCAGATAAGGTGGTATTAAAATGAGTCAGCCATATGAACAGCTTTTATTACATAACCAGCTTTGTTTTCCTCTCTATGCCTGCGCACGTAAAATTGTCTCAGGGTACACACCTTATCTAAAACCTCTTGGGCTTACTTACACACAATATATAGTTTTTATGGTCCTCTGGGAAAAAGAAACAGTAACAGCAGGTCAGCTTGGGGATATCCTTCATCTGGATGCCGGTACCCTTACGCCTCTTCTAAAACATCTTGAAAAAGATGGTTATATAACACGACAGCGCTCCAAAGAAGATGAACGTGTCACAAATATAACCATTACAAAAAAAGGAAATGCGCTTAAAGAAAAATGTAAGACTATCCCGATGGAACTTGCCTCTGATAATGCATCCTGCAGTTCCTGTCTTACAAAAGATGAAGCAAAAAAACTTTATCAATTATTGTATAAGATTCTGGGATAAAACAATCTTAAGAAAAAATTTTTTTGCTTCAGTCTGCAGATTTTAGAACGTTACAACCTTTGGTGCTTCAGTAAAACTTGAGAATGTTGCAGTTGCGTTTTTAAAATAAAGAACTTCTGTGTTGTCATCATCTGCAGAATACATTGCCTTGAGGTTTGGATAACTTTCGAGCATTGCTTCTTTTGGTTCGCGGCGGTCATCGCGCACGAGTTCGCCTGCAAGACGTAACCATTTTCCGCCCTGACCGTCAAAGCAGCAGAGTTCTACTTTTGGATTTTTCTGAATCTGTTTTGAAACATCTTTTTTCTTTCCAGTCTGAATGTAAAGCCTGTCTTCAAAAACATTAATAGTTCCAAAAGGCCTGTTTCTCGGCTGACCATCTTCTACCGTTGCAAGATAGTAAGTTCCGCATTTTTTAATAAACTCAAAAACTTCGTTCATATATTCTCCTTATTATTTTTGTTCAGAATCCTTTTTTTTGCCGTCAAGTTTTGCATCAATAATTTTTCCAAGAAGAGATTTTAAATCGATACCGAGAGTTTCACCTAAACTTTCAGAAACCTGTGTGACATTTGTCATGATATCTTTTGTAAGTTTAGAAGAATCTCCGCCGTACATGTAAATCTTATCAACATTCTGATATGCTTTGCCAGAAGCCTCTGCAATTTTTGGAAGCTGTTCAAAGTAAACCTTGAGTGCATCAAGCTGCATCTGCTGCTTAGCTGCATCACCATACTGTTTGAGGGCTTCTGCTTTTTCACGCATACCGTCTGCTTCTGCGCTGAGCTTTGCCTTGATTGCGGCAGCTTCTGCTTCTCCCTGAGCCTGAACTGCTTCTGCAATTGCCTTTTTACCGGCAGCTTCATTTTCCATTGCAACTTTTTCTGCTTCGGCTTTTTTCTGTCGCTGGAAAGCTTCTGCCTCTGCCTGGCGCTGCATCTCAAATGCTTCTGCTTCTGCCTGCTTCTGGCGTGAATAAAGTTCAGCGTCAGCTTTCTGCTGTGCAGCATATTTTTCTGCTTCTGCTGTCTTCTTTACTTCTGCATCAAGAGCTTTCTCTTTAATTGAAACACCCTTTTCCTGAATCTCAATCTGTTTTTCCTGCTTAGCAATGTTTGCTTCTGCAGCTTTAATTTCAAGAACCTTGCGCTGGTTTTCTGTTTCGATTCCCTTTGCAGCTTCGGCTTTTGCAGCTTCTGTATCTGCCTGCAGCTGGAGCGATGCTTTCTTGATTGCAAGTTCATTCTGCTTCTGTGCAATTTCAAGTTCAGCAGCAACACGCGCATCGTTTGCATCTTTATCTGCCTGTGCCTGCGCAATCTTTACTTCTGCTTCTGCAGCTGCTTTTGCTTTTGCAGCATCTTTAGAAATTGCAACAGTGTTTTCAATACCGAGATTGTTAATTACACCGTTGTCATCTTTAAAGTTCTGAATGTTGAATGTAGTAAGTTCAAGTCCGAGATCAAAAAGATTAGGCTTAACATTTTCTACAACTTTTTCAGAAAGAACTTTTTTATCACCCTGAATCAAATCCTTTAACTTAATCTGTGAAATAATTTCACGGATGTTTCCTTCGAGAACAGGAGTAACAACCTGAGCAATGTCACTGGTTGAATATCCGATGAACTTTGCAGCCGCACGTTTCATCGTTTCTGGATCCTGAGAAACAGCAATGTTTGCAACAGCATCAACTTTAATATTGATTGCATCCTGAGTCGGAATAGAATCTTTAGAAACAAAATCAACCTGAATATTCTCAAGCGTCATATAGTCGATTCGCTGTAAAAACGGAATAACAAAAATAGCCTTTCCAGTTACAGTTTTAGAACCAAAAGGTCCAACACGAATACCGATTCTGTTTTTTGGAACTTTCTTATAAGAAACAAGGAAGAAAATAAAAAGAACAAGTACAATTGCACAAATGAAGATTGGTGTCATACCAGACTCCTGCAAAAAGTTTTCTGTTGCACAAAACTCTTTGGCAGAACGAAAACTTTTTTAATTTTTATACATTTAACTCTCTCGTAAAATAGTATACAGCAAGAATCTTATGAACACAATTATTTTTTATTTGAATTTGTCATTTTGAAAACAAAGGAACTTTTACACTGTTTTCATATAAATATTCCGGACTTATATCCAGCTTATCTGTCCACATTACAGTATGATGATCTGCCTTTGCTTATTTCCACCGGTGGCAGTTGTTCGTAAATTCCGAACAACTGAATTTCCCGCGCGTAAACAATGTGCTCTTCAATTCGCGCGTTTTTTTAAATCTTATCTCTCAATTCTTCCGGTGCCTTTTGATTTTACAAGATGAAGAACTTCTTCTTCTGTAACAAGATTAAAGTCGCCTTCGATTGTGTGTTTAAGACAACCTGCAGCGCTTGCAAATTCGATTACGTCCTGATTTGTTTTGTAAAACTCTGCGCCTTCTGACTGCCTGATAAGTGCATAAATCAAAGCTGCTGCAAACGCATCACCAGAACCGACTCTTTCTACAATATGAATCGCATATTCCCTGCTGAACACTGCTTCTTTTTTGTCATACAAAAGTGCCGACCAGTTGTTATTATCTGCATTTATCGACTGTCTTAAAGTAACTGCAACTTTTTTAAAACCAAATTTCTTAGAAAGAAGTTCTGCAGTTTTTATATAAGCTTCTTTGTCGATTATTCCATTATCAATATCTGTCTTGTGTGTTTTAATTCCAAAAACGTTAAGAGCATCTTCTTCGTTTGCAATACATACATCAACGTATTTTGCAATTTCGCTCATTGTTTTTTTTGCCTGTGCTTTTGTCCAGAGCTTGCTTCTGTAATTTAAATCGCACGAAACTATAAGTCCTGACTGCTTTGCCTTTTTGCATGCTTCAAGTGCAAGCGCTGCAGTCTTTTTAGAAAGTGCAGGAGTTACTCCACTTACATGAAACCATTTTGCACCTTTAAAAATTTCCTTCCAGTCATAATCGCTTTCTGAACTTTCTGCGAATGCAGAATTTTTTCTGTCATAGATGCAGACACTTCCGCGCTGCGAAGCACCTTTTTCTAAAAAATAAATACCAAGTCTGTCGCCGCCACGCACAGAATAATCTGTTTTTACTCCAAATCTTCTTATGCTGTTTACTGCTGACTGTCCGATTTCGTTTTGAGGGAATTTGCTTACAAAATAAGAATCACATCCAAACTGCGCAAGGCTTACTGCAACGTTTGCTTCGGCACCGCCAAACTCGGCATTAAAATTATTTACCTGAACAAATCTGTGATGTCCTTCGGGCATCAGTCTAAGCATAAGCTCGCCGAATGTTACGACCTTATTCATTTTTTCCCCCTTTATTCTGCTAAAAATAAAGTTCCGTGTGCTGTACCGTTCTCAAGATTTTCAAGTGCTTTTTCTTTTGAACCGTTTGCAAGCAGAAGCGGTATTCCATAAACTGTAGTTTTTTCTGCAGCCTGGATTTTTGTTTCGATTCCGCCTGTACCAAAAGAATTTGCTTCGCCTATTTTTATAGAAGAACGCAATTCCGGAATCGATTTAACTGTCTCGATGAGTTTCGCATCTTTATTTGTCTTAGGGTTATCTGAGTAAATTCCGTCTATATCACTAAAGAGAATCAACAAATCTGCGCTCCACAAAATTGCAGTAAGTGCAGAAAGGTTGTCGTTGTCGCCGATTTTCATTTCATCAATCGACACAGAATCGTTTTCGTTTATAATCGGAACAACACCCTCATCAACAAGTGTAAAAAGTGTATTACGGATATTGAGCGAGCGATGTTCGTTTTCAAAATCATCTTTTGTAAGCAAAAGCTGTCCGATGTGAATGTTCTGTGCACCAAAAGCCTTGCGCCACTGATGCATTAACTCTACCTGACCAATTGAACAGAGAGCCTGTCTGTAATGAACATCTTTTTTTCTAGCCCATTCTTTTGTTGTAGAAACTCCTGCAACCTGTGCACCAGAAGAAACGATTACAACCTGTTTTCCCTGTTTAATTAAAGCAGAACACTGCTCGGCAAAGTCTGCCATAAATTCTGTATTCTGAGTTCCGTCTGCTTTTGCAAGTGTATTTGAACCGATTTTAATTACAATCTTACGTGCATTTTTTAAACTTTCGCTAATCATATTTCCTACCTGATCTGACCTTCTCCATCGATGAGGTATTTTGTTGTTGTCAAAGCTTTTATTCCCATCGGGCCGCGCACATGAAGCTTCTGCGTGCTTATTCCAAGTTCTGCTCCAAAACCAAACTCACCGCCGTCGGTAAATCTTGTCGAGCAGTTTACATAAACGCAGCTTGCATCAACTCTTGACTGGAACAGTCTTGCGTTTTCGCGGCTTTCTGTAATTATGCTTTCTGAATGTTTTGTGTTGTGTTCGTTTATATATTCAATTGCTTCATCGATAGAAGAAACAACTTTTACGCAGCATTCATAATCAAGATATTCGTTTCCAAAATCTTCTTCTGTTGCTTTAACTAAATGTCCTTCTGCAGATTTTATTCCGCTTAAAATTTCAAATGCTTTTTCGTCTGCATGCATTTTAACGCGACCTGCAAATTTATCTGACATCATTTCTAAAAACTGTTTTGCAATTTTTTCGTGAGCAAGAACACATTCGATTGCATTGCAAACACTCGGTCTCTGGATTTTTGCATTCTCTGCAATAAGAACAGCATCATTAAGCTTTGCAGTTTCATCAACAAAAAGATGACAAACACCGCTTCCTGTTTCGATAACCGGAACTCTTGCGTTTCTTACAACGGCTTCGATTAATTTTTTTCCACCACGCGGAAGTACGACATCGATTTTTCCAACTGCATTTAAAATTGCATCAACATCGCTGTGATCACCTTCTTTAACTTCTACAAGTTCTATTGCATCCGGTGTCGCACCGTTGTTTTCATTTTCCTTAAGAGCTTTTTTTATTACTTCGACTATTTTTTTGTTTGAGTTGAATGAATTAGAAGAGCCGCGCAATAATATCGCATTGCCGCTTTTATATGCGAGAGAAAATGCATCGATTGTTACGTTAGGACGATTTTCATAAATGATTGCAACAACTCCCATCGGAACTCTTACCTGTCTTATAGTCATTCCGTTTGGAGTTTTCCATCCGCTTAATTCTTCGCCGATTGGATCTGTCTGTGCAACAACAAGTTTTATGCTTTCGATAATTCCGTCGATGCGTTTGTCATCAAGCATCAGACGGTCAATAATGGATTCTGATTTTCCTGCAGCTCTGGATATTTCTATATCTTTTTTATTTGCTTCTATTATTTCTTTTCTGTTTTTATCAAGTGCATCTGCAACAGCAAGAAGAACTTTATTCTTTTTGTCTGCATTTTCGACCGAGATTTTTTCACTTGCCTTTCGAAGCGACTTGTACAGCTGTTCTAAATCCATAATTTCCTTTAGTAATTTGCAAGGAAGTACATTCCGAGCAACATTACGACACGGTACTTTTCTGCTTTCCAGCTGGCTTCTTGTGGAAGATTTTTTACATACAACCAGAAGATTCCAAATTCAGGATCAATACGAAGGGCATACTCGAGAAAATCTTCGCTCTTTGTTTGAGTTCCGAACATAAGATAAACCACATCACCGATTATTTTTAATAATTCTGAATATGCGTTTATCCATTTTCCCTTTGAAATTGCCTTACTGTATTCTGTAAGCTGATAAAGAACCTGTTCTTTTAAATCTGCATCAGATTCTTCCACCCAAGTCTTCTGAATTAAAAGCGAAAGATTTTTCTGAAAGCTTGCTACAAGCTTTTCTTCAAAATCAGATGCTTCTTTTTCAAATAAAGCTGTTGATGAGCCGAAACCTTTAGCAATTACATCGGCAGATTTGGTAACCTGCTTCTGGTTATCTGCTTCGAGAAGAGAAGAAATTGCTCCAGTTACGTTTTTATCAACAAACTGATTAATTAATTTAGATGAATCATTCCCCATATACTTATAATAATTTTTAAAAAGAGTTTATTCAAGACCTTTAGTTATCACTAAAATGGTGGTATAATATCCGTATAATTTCTTATTCAAGGAGTATAAGAATGGAAAAATTTTTTCATCTTAAGGAAAGAGGAACAACTGTAAGCCGTGAAATCGTAGCCGGTATTACAACATTCCTCGCAATGGCTTACATTCTGGCTGTAAACCCGGGAATCCTTTCTCAGGCTGGAATGGAATGGGGACCATTATTTACTGCAACAGCTATTTCTGCTGCAATTGCAACTCTTGTTATGGCATTTGTTGCAAATCTCCCGGTTGCTCTGGCACCTGGTCTTGGTCTTAATGCGTTCTTCACTTTCTCTGTTGTTCTTGGAATGGGCTGTTCATGGCAGTTTGCATTGACAGCAGTATTGCTTGAAGGTATTTTATTCATTATCCTTTCTATCTGCGGAATCCGCGAAGCAATCATCAAATCAATTCCAGAAAGTTTAAAGAAAGCTGTTGCTGTCGGAATCGGATTGTTCATTGCAATCATCGGACTTGCAAATGCAGGTGTTGTTTCTACAGAAACAGGAACATTAATTGGTTTCGTTAATTTTAATATGCAGAACAGTGCTGCTGTTGTAGCAATCATTGGTCTCATCATTACTATTGTCCTCTATACTCTCAAAGTTCCAGGAAGTGTTTTACTCGGAATCATCATAACAACAATCATTGGTATTCCATTTGGTGTAACAACAATTCCAGAAAACTTCAAACCATTCTCTGCTCCAGCAATGCCATATCTTTTCAAATTTGATTTTGCTCAGGTATTAACAGGAAAATTCTTTGTAGTATTCTTTACATTCCTCTTTACAGATCTCTTTGATACAATCGGAACTCTTCTCGGAGTTGCAGAACAGGGAAATCTTAAAGATAAAGATGGAAACGTTCTTAATGCAAAAGGTGCTCTCTTAGCAGATGCTGTAGGTACTGTAGCAGGTGCTTGTCTCGGAACATCAACAGTAACTTCTTTCGTAGAAAGTTCTTCTGGTGTTGCAGCCGGCGGACGCACAGGTCTTACTTCTGTTGTAACTGCACTCCTCTTTATCCTTTCATTGTTTCTTAGCCCATTGTTCTTCCTCATCCCGGCTGCTGCTACAGCTCCAGCTTTGATCTTCGTAGGCTACCTCATGATGAAATCTGTAACAGGAATTAACTTCGAAGATCCTACAGAAGGAATCCCTGCATTCGTTACAATCATCGTAATGCCATTTGCATATTCAATTTCAAAAGGTATCTCTTACGGTATCATCACATACGTAATCGCAAAATGTGCAGGAAAGAAATTTAAAGATATCCCTGTTGTTACATGGGTACTTGCAATCATCTTCCTTGCAGATATCATTTTCGAAGCAGTAAAATAAACTATTAAAGAGATGTTAAATAAAAACCGCGGCCTTGTTTTCAAGACTGCGGTTTTTTTATACAATAATCATATGGAAGAAATATCACAGATTAAAAGATTTGCTAAAACTCATTCTGTCCCGATTATGAAAGATGAAGGCATCGACTTTATCTGCAATTACATTACAGAGCACGATGTAAAAACCATTCTCGAAATCGGAACCGGCATCGGTTATTCTTCCATCCGCTTTGCAAAAACAAAAGAAGATGTTTTTGTTTCTACAATCGAGTTCGATATCGAACGCTATCACGAAGCCGTTAAGAATGTTGCAGACAATGACTTGATGGACAGAATCATTGTTTATCTTGGTGACGCGGCAACCTTTAACTTTGACAGAAAGTTTGATTTGATTTTTATCGACGGCCCTAAAGCTCAGTACAGAAAATTTTTTGAACACTTCCAGGACAACCTTTCTGAAAAAGGAGTCTTTATAAGTGACAATCTTTCTTTTCACGGAATGGTAGACGACTTAAGCCTTACACACAATTACAGCACGATAAAGCTCGTAAAAAAAATCAGAAAGTATATAGACTTTTTAAAAACAAACCCGGAGTTCGAAACAGAATTCCTTACTCTGGGTGACGGCATTGCAATTACAAGAAAAAAATAAACCCCAGAGCATCGCCCCGGGGTCCTTAGTTTATTTTTCTTTTACATAACGATCAAGAAAATCTTTTTCAAGTTTGTCCTGTAATTTAAATCCTTTGATTACTGCTCTAAATACAATTTTCTGCAGATTAAAACTTACGGCAATTGCACCGATTACAGAAACCCACATTATCGGAGTAACAAGGCTGTCTTTTGAAAACGCAGGGTTCATCTTATTAATGACAAACCAGATTAAAAGCATAAATCCGATTCCAAATCCAAATGTAATTACAAGATTAAACAATGCTCCGACAAACATAAAGATAAACGTATTTATTCTTTTCTGCTTTGGAGTTATTTCTCCTTTTTTTGGCGGTTCAATGTCTCTTAATTTCTGTTCATCCATTATTTCTTTTCCTTTCCTTTTTTTGAATTGTTATCTGCCTTAAAAAACATCATGACAAGCGAAATAAAAAATGCTGCTCCAAATATTACAATCATCGCATCGGCAAAATTAAATGTCGGCCACCGCTCCATTCTAAAAATACCAAACGGACTGTTTTCCCAACCAAACCATTTAACGTCGATAAAATCAACAACACCTTCACTTCTAAATATTCTGTCGATGATGTTACCGATTCCGCCACCAACTACTGCACAGATACACCATCTCTGAAAGTTAGAAATCTCATCGCTTTTAATGCACAGATAAATGATATAACCAATCACTGCCAGAGGAATAACAGAAAAAACAATTTTCCTTAATGCAACCGGCCACGAATATCCGATGCTAAATGCAACACCAAGATTTCTTACATGAATGATATTTATAAACCCGTTAAAAAAAGATTTATAAACGTTATACGCTTTATCTGTGTAAATATAAAGCGGAATATTTTTAACAACCCAGATTTTTGTTACCTGGTCAATGATGATTATTACTGCAGCAAGTATAAACGGAATCAATCTTGCCCTGTCTAATGTTTTTTCATTTTTATTTTTCATAGTATTAATATATCAATAAAAATGTTTTGGGTAAACATTTTTAGATTCCTAAATCCTCTCCAACAATAATTACTTTTATTCTGCCTGCAGGTTTTGAAAGTCTTGTCATAACCAGCTGAGCACAAATACAGTCCTGGCTTACGCAATTTCCACATTCTCCTGTTTTAGAACATGGTGTCGAAAGATCAAAACGCTGGGCATTTATAGGTGCAGTATAATGTCTTACTTTTTTATACGCATCTTCGATATCGTAAACGATTTTATTAATTCCTGCTACAATCAGAACATTTTTTGGACCATAACAGAGAGCAGCAACTCTATTTGCAGCTCCATCAATATTAAATAACTCTCCGCTTTCTGTAATTGCATTTGAACTCATTAAAAATGTTCCGCATGTAAGAGCCTGTCTCTGCATTTCTGCTCTTTCTTCCGGAGTCTTTGCCGTATATCTGTCGATTACAGAATAACCCTGTTTTTTAAGTTCCTCTTTAATTCCGAGTTCTTCATAAGTCATTGTTCCGCCCCATGAAACAGTGTGTTCTTTCGGAATCATTTTTAAAACTAAAGGCAATACTTCTTCCTTTGTGCTTACATAATGTGCATCAAAATATCTTTTTTTTAATGCTTCAACTACCTGTTTTCCAAGCTTTTCGTTTCTTGTCTTTTTTGGATCCATATGTTCCTCCTGCAGCCTTTTTGTCAAAAAAAGTATCTTAATTATAAGCGAAATATTAAATAAATAAAACAAATTTTTTTATAATTGAGTTTATTTTTGCATTATGATAAAGTTGAATTTATGAAAAGAAATTCTGATTTTAGCTTAGAAAAATTTTCGACAGAAAAAATTCATGCGGTTGATGCAAAATTCGAAGCCCAGAAAATTGCTTTTGCGCCCCTGGCTTTTCAGGCAATCAGGGCACTTTTAGACCTTGGAATAATGAAGGCAATAAGTGACAGTGGCGAAGATGGAATAACAGTTGATGAACTTGTTAAAAAAACAGGTGTTTCAGAATACGGTGTCAAAGTTCTTACAGAAATGGCTGTGGGCATGCACGTCCTTTTACTTAAAAACAAAAATAAAACAGAATATCTTTCTCTCGGAAAAATCGGCTGGTTTTTACTCGAAGACAATCTTACAAAAGTAAACTTTAATTTTACAAATGACATCTGCTACAAAGGTGCATTTGATTTGACAGATTCAATTAAAAACTCAAAACCAGAAGGCCTTAAAGTTTTCGGCGACCAGTGGACTACGGTTTACGAAGCACTTTCGACTCTGCCTCCAAAAGAAAAAAAGAGCTGGTTCGAATTTGACCACTTCTACAGCGACATTGCTTTTCCAGAAGCTCTGCCTATAGTTTATAAAAACAAACCTAAAAAACTCTTTGACATCGGTGGCAACACTGCAAAATGGGCAATCGCAAGCTGCAGATTCGATCCGGATGTAAAAGTTACGATTGTCGATTTACCGGGACAGACTGCTGTTGCAGAAAAAAATGCAGAAGAAGCAGGTTTTAAAGACCGTATAACAACTTTTGCAGGAAACATTCTTGCAGATTCTACAGTTCTTCCGCCAGAACCAGATGCAGTATGGATGAGCCAGTTTTTAGACTGCTTCTCTTTGCACCAGATAACAAAAATTCTTAAAAAAGTTCATTCTGTTGCAACAGATAAAACAGATGTGTATGTTCTCGAACCTCTCTGGGACAAACAGAAATTCGAAGCCGAAAGTTATTCGCTCCAGGCTACATCACTTTATTTTACCTGTATCGCAAACGGTAACAGCAAAATGTACCGCTACGAAGAACTTGTAAACGCTATCGAAGAAGCCGGCTTTGAACTAAAAACTGCTCATCATAATCTTGGTTCAAACTGCTATTCACTTCTGGTATTCAGAAAAAAATAGGATAGATGCGTGCAGAATAATTTTTATATTTCAGAACCATCTGTTTTTGCTCCGGGATTAGATTCTGTAGAAGACTTAAGACTTTTTTCACAGAATAAAAAAGAAATTTCGTATGAAAAAATTTCTCCTTCTCTTGAATATACCGATTCTCTTTTTCGCCGGCGCTTAAGCCAGCTTTCTAAAATGACAGTAGAAGTAGTTCACAGTTTAATAGAAAAATCTCACGTTTCTTTAGATACAAAACTGGTATTTGTTTCATTCCGCGGAGAACTTGAAAGAGAATTTAAAATCAATAAAGAAATCATCGAAAGTCAGATGATTTTACCTGCAGGTTTTTCGCTTTCTGTTTTTAATGCGCCTGTTGCACTTGCAACTATTGCGTGTTCACTTAAAGCAGGATACTCTGCAGTTTTTCCAGAAAAAGAAAATTTTAAATACGGACTTTTAAGTGCAGCTTCTTCTATCCTCAGCGGAGCTCAGGAAAAAATAATTTTTGTTTATGCCGACGAACTTATTCCGGATTGCTATAAAGAAGTTTCTCCAGAAAACCGTCCGCCGCTTGCATTTTCTTATATCGTTTCAAAAGAAAAACTTCCAGACTTAAAATCGATTGAATATTCTGCAGATGATATCTCAGAAAATGTATACGATTTTATTAGACTTCATATAAATAAGTGTTATAATTAAATAAAAGAAGGACTATTATGAGTAAAAAAATTGATCCAAAATATGCAGCTGATGATTTACCCAAAGTAAAAAATCCGTTCTCATATCTATACCGAACCTTTGCAAAAATTTTTGTCTATATCTTTTTTGGCCTCGGAACTTTATTAATATGTCTTTTTATTTTTCCGCTTTTACATCTTTTCTGGCGCGATAAAGCAACGTTCAGAAAAAACGGTCACTATTTTATTTCGTGCGTACTTGGTTTTGTCTGCAACGTAATGAGTTTTTTGAGGGTTTCAACTTATGAAGTAAGCGACCTCAAGGCATTAAGAAACCTTCACTCGTGCATAATCGTTGCAAACCACCCGTCACTTCTCGATGTAATCTATACTTTTGCGCTTGTAAGAAACGCAGACTGCATCATCCGCGCCGGTTTAAGAAACTCGCCGGTTGCAGGAATCGTTCGCCCGCTTTACATCGCAAACGACAATGACTTTGACGTAATGGTTGCAGCCTGCGAAAAAAGCTTAAAATCCGGCGACAACCTTATCATATTTCCAGAAGGTACAAGAACACCGCGCCACGGCATTAATCCATACAAAAAAGGCGCTGCAAGAATTGCCTTAAGAACAGGCTGCAACATTCAGCCGCTTCACATCGGTGGCGGTGATAAATACGGTCTTGGAAAACATGACCCGTGGTATAAAGTTCATCCGACACACAGATATCATTACAAATTTACTGTTCTTCCGCAGATTACAATGGACAAATACAAAGACTTAGAACCTGCAATTGCAGCCAAGCATCTGTCTGATGATATGAGAGCAGTTATCGAGTCAATTAACGACTAAAATCAATTGAATATTAAAACGCGTTTGGTTTCTTTTATTACGTCTTCTGCAACGAGCGGTTTTGTAATATAACCGTTCATTCCGCATTCGATTGATTTTTTAATGTCTTCATCAAATACGTTTGCAGTCATCGCAATAATCGGAACGCCCGATTTCTGGATGTTTTCGATTTTCCTTATTTTCTTTGTAGCTTCATAACCGTCAAGAACCGGCATCATTACATCCATATAAACCAAATCATAATAATCTTCGCTGCTGTTAAGAACGGCGTCATACGCTTCCTGACCGTTATACGCGCGCTCTGTTTTAAATCCGAGATCTTCGAGAAGACGACATGCAATTTCGATATTAAGCTCATTGTCTTCTACAACTAAAACGCGCTTTCCGTCAAACGAAATTGTTTCGAGATTTGAGAGAGCTTCGCTTTCGCCGTTCTCAAAAATGATTGCGTTAAATTTAATCGTAAAACCGGTTCCGACATTAAGCTTGCTTTCTGCTTCGATTGTTCCGCCAAGACACTCAACGCATTTTTTTGCAATCGTAAGTCCAAGACCAGAACCCATTACACCGCTCTTTGTCGTATTGTTTTCGCGTTCAAAAGGAAGGAATATTTTTTCCATAAACTCAGGAGAAATTCCTCTTCCTTCATCACGAATCATAATCGTAAAGTCAGAAGTGTTTACGTCTTTTTCATTTTCTATAACGCTTATGTAAATGCTTCCGCCTGTTTCTTTAGAATATTTAACTGCATTTGAAATAAGGTTCATCAGAATTTTTTTAACTTTAATAAGATCACTTTCTATCCACGGATGTTTTACTCTAGAAAAATCTGTTCTTATTTCAAGATTCTTACTCTTAATCTGATATTCAAGAATCGAAATGATGTCAGAAAATATTTTTAATAAATTGATTTTCGAAAGTTCGAGTTCCATCTTGTCATTATCCATCTGTGACATATCAAGAACGTCATTTATGAGTGCTAAAAGATATTCTCCCGAAGTTCTTATTTTTGTAAGATACTCTTTTACATTTTCTTTATTGTCCAGTTCTTTTTTTGCAAGAGCAGAAAAACCAAGAATCGCATTCATCGGAGTTCTTATATCATGCGACATGTTGTTTAAAAATTCTCCCTTTGCTCTTGTTGCGCGTTCTTCTTTTTCAAGAAGATCTTTTATTCTTCTGTTCTGCGATTCATAACTTATTTTCTGAAACTTGTAGATAGAGCTTATGATTCCGCCTACAAGATACAATGACTGGATTATATCAACTGCAACTCTGTATTCTCCGCTTATCGGATGAACAAATTCCGGATGAATGACAGAAATAATAATTGTCGCAGTAAAGATAATGACGCCGATTATTTCAAGAACGATGCTGGCTTTTCCACGCACTAAAATCCACGGAAGCGTGATACACATTAAAAACCACATTGGCATTCCACTGTGAATTCCGCCTGACCAGAAGAACATCACCGGAAAGAAAACATATGCCATTAAAATCGTAATGATTGCAGCCAGCTTTGGCTTTCTCATATTCTGGGCAATGACAAAACAGACAGGCACGCACAAAAAAGTAACGACCGTTATCAAAAGCATCGTGCTGTCCAGGTGAATTACAAATGAAATAATAATTGAACAGAATGAAAAAACAACAGAAGACATCAGAAAAAGAATCAGAAGCTTCTGTTCAAGTTCTACATCAGACAAAAGAAAACGCTTAAATCTTTTTAAACCAAATAAATCACTCATCAGTTCAATTATATCATGATTTGCGTTTTTTTGATTATTTATTTTCTTTTTTTTCTTCGTTTTCTTTATATAGTATTGCGATATTTCCTATGATGCGTACGAGCTGTGACTCAGTTTTTTCTACAATTTCCTGTGCAAGTTCCTGTTTTTCGTCTTTAAATTCGAGGAATTTAACTTTAATGAGTTCATGGGCTTTTAAAGATTCATTAATTTTTCCTATTACGCCGTCTGTTACACCGTTCTGCCCTATTATTACAACCGGATGCAGATTATGAGCCCTGGAACTTAATTCCTTTCTGGCTGCACTTGTCATTTCTATCATATTTCCTCACTTGAACACTAGTTTATTTATGATTTGCTTTGTGGTCAATCCTTTGTTATAATTAAAGGACATGGCTTCTTTGCTTACAGAAATCATAAAAGGTCGAAAAACCTTTTTTATAGCTCCAGATAAATCTCTTTTTCCAGAAACTTACCTGGAAGACTACCTTGCTTTAGGGTATGAAAGCTATTTTATCAATCATGATACAAAGCTTCCCCTTTCTACAAAGCTCGAAGTCATCCTGTCTGTTTTTACAGATTCACTTATTTTCATCAACATTGACTACCCTATACAAAATGACAGCTGGCCCGCAATCATTAAACGTCTTCTTGCAAAATTTCCGGATGCCTTCATTGGTGTAATTTACGCAAAAAAACAGACTCTCGAAGAAAAAGATAAACTCGAAAAATTTTACCTTTTCGAACTGGGAATAAAATGCGGCTGCATTCAGCTTGAGTATCAAAAGCGGAATAACTTTAGCAAGCTCGAAAAAACTCTTTTTGCCAATCAGGCAATGGGAAGACGAAAAAATGTCCGTGCGCTCTGTACAAACTCATGCATGATGAAATACCGTGACGAGTTTGATGTCCTTAAAGCCTGTACTCTAAGTGACATAAGCCTTTCGCATTTTACAATCGAAGTCGGTTCAGAACAGCCGATTTCATTTAAGGATTATGAAAAAATTTCAAGCATTCAATTTTTTATAAAAGGGCTGTATTTTAATTCAGATGCTGTACTGTTTACGACACGCGATACAGGCACAAGTAAAGTCTACGTCTTTGCTTTTGAAAAATCAAACGGTCAGGTCGGCCTTGATCCATTAAACCGCCAGCTTTTAATTCCAAAGCTCTATCAGATTATGGAACACAACTTCATGGATGTTCTTGATAAACTTTTCCAGACTACAACCCAAAGGCTTAAAGAGAAACCAACTGGTTCAGCCGCAAATAAACAATCCGACACTCAACCACAAGAAGAACAATCGCAACATACGAAAACAGATTCAGAGGAACAGGCATAATCGCAAAAAAATCATAGATTCCGTGGAGTGCAACTGCATACGCAAGCACACCAAACCTCAACTCTTTTCTTCTTGCCGCATAAACAAACATTCCTACAAGGCCTGCTGCAAAAGTATGTATTACAATCGAAGTAAACGAGCGAAGATAAATCATGTAAAGAAGAACTTCTCCGCTTCTTGCACTCGCTTTCTGAATCGAATTAATTATGTAAATTACAGATTCAAAACAACCCAAAAAAAGTCCTGCTAAAAGCGAATATAAAAACATGTGTTTTAAACTTATTTCTTTTGAAGGAAAAAGAAAAAGAGTTCCGCATTTAATTCCTTCTTCGATAAGACCATAAAGAATCACTGCTCGAACAAGCAGCATAAAAAATGTCTGACCCTTTACAATAAAAAAATCTCCGGCAAAAAACTGCAGCACCGTTATCGGAATAAGTGCAATAAGTCCGATTAAACAAGCTATCAATTCCTTGATGACAGAAATTCCTTCTACTAAAATTTTAAAAAGAAGAAATACTGTTACAAGCGGAATAAAACAAAGAATTATTGCGGCATAAACGTTCATGCAGTCAGTATAAAATATCAGATAGAGTTTTTCAATAATAAATGTTATAATTAAAGCATGGCTTATGATAAAACAATTATCCTTACCGGGATAAAACACTGCGGCAAATCAACTCAAGGAAAAGCACTTTCTCTAAAACTCGGACTTGATTTTTTTGACACAGATTCTGTCATCGAAGAACTTACAGGAAAAACTGCCAGAGAAATCTACAACACAGAAGGCAAAGATTCATTTTTAACTGCCGAACAAGCCGTATGCCGTCATCTTAATTCAATCATAAAAGCAAAGCCATGCATCATCGCAACCGGAGGCGGAATCTGCGACAACGAAGAAGCACTTCATTTTTTAAATTTTAATTCTCTTTTCGTCTATCTTTCTGTAGACGAAGAAACAGCCGTAACACGCATCATTAACGAAGCTTCTTTTAACGGCGAAAATATTTCTGACGCTAACTCTCTTCCTTCGTACATAGCAAAAAAAAATCCGTCCACCATTTCTGATGTACGGACTATCTTTCACAATTTTTATGTTGAACGCACTAAAAAATACGAAATGCTTCAGGACATAACTGTCGAAACTAAAAATCTTTCTCCCGAAAAAATTACGAAAGAAATCTTATCAAAACTTTAGTTACAACCGCCGCATCCACCAGAACCGCAGCCGCCGTCACTTCCACAGCCACCACCACAGCTTGAGCATCCGCCTCCGCAGCCACCGCAACCTGCAGCGCTTGCCTTCATTTCTTCAATTTCGGCTTCTGTCAAATCCCTTACGTCTACAACTTCAACATCAAAATGAAGCTCTTTACCTGCAAGCTCGTGGTTTGCATCAACAGTAATCTTGTCGTCGCTTACAGCTTTTACAGTAACGATTGTAGGACCTGCAGGACCTGCTCCCTGAAACTGCATTCCAACTTCAATCTGCATTGAAGTATCAAACTGATCTCTCGGAACTTCTACGATAAGTTCTTCGTTGTATTTTCCGTATGCATCTTCCGGTGCAACATCAACAGAAAACTTGTCGCCTTTTTCCTTTCCTTCAAGCTCGCGCTCAAGACCTGTGATAAGGTATCCGTTTCCATGAACATACTGCAAAGGTTCGCGACCGGCAGAAGAATCAATCTCCTTGCCTTCTTTATCAGTTAATTTATAGTGAATCTGAACTACTTTATCTTTTTCGATTTTCATTTACATTTCCTGTACAATTTCTGTAATTTCCGGGATTGCGTCTTTAACATAAGATTCAACACCCATTTTTAATGTCATTGTTGCCATTGGACAAGAACCACATGCTCCGATTAATTTAACGTGAACACGATTCTGATCATCAAGAGAAATAAATTCCATGTCTCCGCCATCAGCCAACAGGTTTGGACGATATGCATCCAAAACTTCCTTTACTTTTGCCTCAAGTTCTTTATCTGCCATTTTGTTTCTCCCTTTCTTTAAGCTGAATAAAATATACTAAAAATCACTGTGATTTACAATTACTTTTCAAAATAAGAAATCATATATTTTCCACACGGAACAAATTTAAGACTTTCATATAATTTTCTTGCACTTTCATTCATTACTTTAACAAAAAGAACTGCTTTTTTTTCGTTCTGTTTTATAAAACTTAAAAGATGCTTCATTACAAATTTTGTAATTCCTTTACTGCGAAAATCTTTTTTACAGTAAACTCCACCTATCTGCATACAGTTTTTTCCTATTCCGTTTGTCGCAGCTTTCGAAACTGCTTCATCAGAATTTTTTAAGAACGCTGCAAAAACATTCTGTGTCGTTAAAGAACGGTTAAGAATAAAATTTATAATTTTTTCATTGTCCTTGTGTTCCACCACCTGAACTTCTTCTATCTGATATCCTGTTTCAAGTTCAAAAAGCTTCTGCGCGTCTTCTACGCTGCATTTTCTTACATACACATCTTCGCGTTCACCAATTTCTTCAAGAGCACTAAAATCATTTTCCATCAGAATATATTCGTTGTCTCTTATTTTCTTTTTTCCGATTTCTTCTAAAACTGAATTTACAAAAACACTTCCTTCGTATTCACCGTAAACACATGCAACTTTGTGTTCTGATAAAAAATTTTTTACGATGCATTTAAGTTCCTGCATCTGTTCCGCATTTTCGCAAAAATCTTTTTTTAAAAACGGAATATAATGAAGAAGTGTCGTAACATTTTTTAAACAAAAAAAAGCGCAGAATTTATTTTCATCATCTTTTTCGATGACAAAAACATTTTCTGCGTTCTGTATAATCTGTTCCATAAGTGCAGTACATTCTCTTTCTTTGTCTTCAAGAAAATGTACTGCCTTGTCTGCCTCGTCACTTCGAAGCAGACGTAAACAAAAATTAGTCTTCAAGTTTTTTATATTCTTCAAACTGTTCAAGAACTTTTGCATCTTTCTTTGTCAAAAGACTTACAACAACTGTAACTATAAGACAAACAACAAATGCCGGAACAATTTCGTACATTCCAAAAATAGGATGTACAGTTGCAGGAATATAATGCCATGCAACATCAACAATACCACCGCAGAGTAAACCTGCAATAGCTCCAGGTGCTGTAGTACCTTTCCAGTAAAGAGCAAGAAGAATGAGCGGACCAAATGTTCCACCAAATCCAGACCATGCAAATGATACAAGCTTAAAGATCGATGAGTTTGGATTTAATGAAAGGAACAAAGCGATAAGTGCAATTAAGAATACTGTAAAGCGGCTTATCATTAAAACATCTTTTTCTTCTGCGTTCTTTTTAATAAGTCCTTTATAAATATCCTGGCTTACTGCAGAAGAAGCTGCAAGAAGCTGAGAGTCTGCTGTCGACATAGAAGCAGCAAGAATTGCACAAAGGAAAATTCCTGCGATAAATGCAGGGTACATATTCTGCATTGTTGCAGAGAATACTGTTTCTGCATCACCACCTGTAAAGCCCGAAAGAACTTCTCCAGTTCCAAGAATTGTTCCGTGATTAAAGAGATAAGCTGTTCCGAGAGTACCGATAATAAATGCTCCGATATAAGCAACAATCATCCAGATAATTCCGATTCTTCTTGCTTTTGTAATTTCTGCATTAGAACGAATTCCCATAAAGCGAACAATGATATGTGGCATACCAAAGTAACCAAGTCCCCATGCTAAAGCAGAAACAATTCCCATTCCTTTGTAAGATGAATTTCCAATGAAAGAATTCTTTAATGCTTCACCAAAATTTCCTGCAACTGCAGATGCATTAAAGTTTTTAACCTGTTCAACTGCATTAGAAAAACCACCAAGAGCAAAAACTGCAATTATACCTGATACAACGAATGCAACGAAAATCAAAGTTCCCTGAACAAAGTCTGTCTTACAAACTGCTGTATAACCACCGGTAATTGTGTAACAAAGAATTACAACAAGACCAATCGCAAGACCTGCATGATAAGGAATGCCAAATACAGAGTTAAAAAGCTTTGCACATGCAACAAATCCAGATGCTGTATAAATTGTAAAGAAAAGCACGATGAAAACAACAGAGATTACAGAAAGAAGATGAGACTTGTCATTAAAACGGTTAGAAAGAAATTCTGGAATTGTAATCGAATCACCATACACGATAGAACATTTGCGAAGTGGTTTTGCAACAAAAAGCCAGCTTAAATATGTTCCGGCAATCAATCCCAATGCTGTCCAGAAAGTTTCCTGAACACCGCCAAGATAACAAAGACCAGGCAGTCCCATCAAAAGCCATGCAGAAGAATCTGATGCTTCGGCACTTAAGGCTGTAACCCAAGGACCAACTTTACGTCCTCCCAAAAAGAAGTCTGCAGAACTGTTGTTCTTGCTTGCACTTCTTAAACCGATGTAAATCATAAACCCGAGATACAAAACAAAGGCTATGATTTTTGCAACAAACTGAATTGTCATAAGCAACTCCATATTTTATTTTTTTAGTTTCTAAAACTATGTATTGGCGCAGGAATCCTGCCTCCTCTATTAATGAAATCAGCACAGCCAAATTTACTTACAGGCATAACAGGACAACCGCCGAGCAATCCGCCAAACTCAACCCATTCACCTGCCTTTTTACCCGGCGCCGGAATCAAGCGGCAAGCCGTAGTCTTGTTGTTTACCATTCCGATTGCAAACTCATCAGCAAGAATTCCCGAAATCGTCGTCGCCGGAGTGTCTCCAGGAATTGCAATCATATCAAGACCAACAGAACATACAGTCGTCATCGCTTCAAGCTTTTCAAGGCAGATTGAACCGTTCTTTGCAGCTTCTATCATTCCTTCATCTTCTGATACAGGAATAAACGCGCCGCTTAAACCACCAACGTTTGTAGACGCCATAACGCCGCCTTTTTTTACCATATCTGTAAGCATTGCAAGAGCCGCAGTAGTTCCAGGAGCACCGCAGCCTTCAAGACCAATTTCTTCAAGAATACGTGCAACAGAATCTCCAACAGCAGGCGTTGGAGCAAGAGAAAGATCAAGAATACCAAAATCAACGCCAAGCCTCTTTGCAGCTTCGCTACCGACAAGCTGACCCATACGAGTAATCTTAAACGCCATTTTTTTAATTCCGTCAGCAAGTACATTAATCGGCTGACCTTTATATTCTCGTGCAGCAGCTAAAATTACACCAGGGCCCGAAACACCGACATTAATTACACAGTCAGCTTCTCCAGGACCATGGAAAGCTCCTGCCATAAACGGATTGTCTTCTGGTGCATTGCAGAAAACAACAAGCTTTGCACAGCCGTTTACTTCGCAGTTCTTAGAAACCTCTGCAGTCTTTACGATGGTTTCTCCCATCAATTTAACTGCGTCCATATTTATACCGGATTTTGTCGAACCAACGTTTACCGAAGAACAAACAAAATCAGTAGAAGCAAGTGCTTCTGGAATTGAATCAATCAAAATGCGGTCTGCTGGTGTTATTCCCTTTTGAACAAGAGCCGAAAAACCACCGATAAAGTTTACGCCAAGTTCGTGCGCACATTTATCAAGAGTTTTGATATACGGAACATAATTCTTTGCCTCGCCCGCACCAGCAACAAGTGCAATCGGAGTAACAGAAATTCTTTTATTGATGATAGGAACGCCAAATTCCTTTTCGATATCCTGACCGGTCTTAACAAGGTTCCCGGCCTTTTTCATAATCTTGTCATAAATCTTGTCGCAGGCTCTCTTGCTGTCAGAGTCCGCACAATCCAGAAGCGAAATACCCATCGTAATACAGCGGATATCAAGCTTCTGTCTCATAAACATATTAACTGTTTCCTGAATCTCAACTGGTGAAAAAATCATAAAATTCCTCTTATTATGCTGAATTTCAGTTTACAAAAAAAAGCGCTTTTTTACAATTCATTTTCCTTTAATTATGTCATATAATTTTACCATGAAAATTTTAGTTGTTAATAATCTGCTTGAACAGAACCATATCGACCTCATCAAATCCGAAGTCCTTTCTCTTGGTGCAGAAGTTCATTTTTATAATAACGACGGCGAAATACCGCAGAGCGATTTCGATACAGACATAATTTACGGCTTTGCTCCTTCCATAGTGAATACAAGTAAAAACCTTAAATGGTTGTGTGTACCTTGGGCTGGAGTAGACTCAATTTTAAAACCAGGGTATTTCGCAAACGAAGACTGTATCTTAACCAATGCCGCGGGCGCGTATGGCGTTTCTATCGCAGAACACATGATTGCAACCTCTCTTGTAATGATGCGGCGCTTAAACGAATTCTTTAAAGAAACACAGGAAGGAAAATGGCTTTCTCCACGACCACAAAAATCATTAAAAGATTGTCGCATCACAGTTCTCGGAACAGGCGACATCGGAACAACCTTCGCCATCCGCGCCCGCGCGTTTGAACCAGAAAATATCATTGGCATATGCCGTAGTGGAAAAAACACAAACAAAGTTTATGACAAAGTTCTTCCCGTAACCGAGCTTGATTCAATACTACCGCAGACAGATTTACTTGCAATGAGCCTTCCTTCTACACCAGAAACAGCAGGAATCCTCTCGCGCGAACGCCAATCTCTTTTACCGCACGGTTCATATGTTATCAATGTTGGCCGCGGTTCAGCAATCGACGAAAAGGCACTTGCAGAAAATCTCGAAAACGAACATCTTGCGGGAGCTGCCCTCGATGTATTCCAGACAGAACCACTTCCTCAGGACAGCTTCTTATGGCACACAAAAAATCTGTTGATAACACCACATGTTGCAGGCAATATGACTCTTGAATATACAAAGGATAAAAATGTAGAAATGTTCCTGGAAGACTTAAAAAATTTTATACAGCAAAAACCCCTGCGCTATGTTGTAGATAAAAAATTAGGATATTAATCATGGACAAAAAATTTCAAATCAGAACTACAGAAACGCACTGTCTCGGCTATATGATTTTAACAAAAAAAGAATTAGAAGAATTTAAATCACAAGAGGACGATACACAGGTACCCGACGCAAGCCTTTACACAACAAATTTTTACAACCCGTATATCGACATCATCGACGAATTAGACTCCGGTGAGTTTCTTGTCATGCGACATTTTTATTAGAAGAATCTGGGGTTGATGAATTTTATTCTTCTTCCTTTTTCTCTTCCGGGAAAATCTGTTCCCACTGTAAAATCCCTTCCATCTCATCTATATACTTTTCACTTTTAAAATGGAGAGATTTATTTGTAATCTTATCATAACTGATGGAATACGCTTTTTGAAGTTTTTCATTCTTCTCTATGTCATATCTTATTAAATCTTCGGATATATTTATGCAATACTTTTTTCCTGTCTCAGGATCGTAAATCGTTACGGCAGCAGATTTATCTTTTGTATTGTACTCTGTAAATAGAATACCTTTCCCTTTTTCATAAACAGCATAATTATCTCTTGAATTACTAAAACCCTCATGAAAAAAAGAATAATCTCCTGCTTTTCCGTTTTCAGTATAATTTGTCTTTCCTTCGTTATAATAATATATTTTCATACTGGAATAATTTTCATTTTTTCTTATTGTATATCTTTTTGACATACCTGCATTATCCCATTCCCATATAATATTATATAAAAACTCATTATTTTTAAATTCAGCTAATTCTACTCTAAATATTTCATGTATTTCTGGAAACTCCAAATTTTGAGTTTTTATGATTTTATGAGAAGAAGACAAATGGCGGGTTTCGCTATTCTGTGTTACTAACCAGGCTGTAAAAGGTTCTCCCTCTATTATTTCTTCGTTGTAATAATAAGTTTTTTCACCCTGCGTTTTCATCCAGTTTTTATTCTCACTGTCTGGTTCCCAGCCTGCTTTGATAAAGCAATCTTCAAAATCTAAAACAGCATCTTTTGGTAAATCATCAGGAACAATTAATACCGGTTCTTTTCTTGAAACAGTATCCTGTTTTATTTCTTCAGAATTCTTTTCTTCGCTTTGTTCTCTTTTACATGAAACAAGCAATAAACCCATCATTAACAAAACAAAAACTTTTTTTATTCCCATTTATATATCCTTTTACAACTTATATAAATTTTATTCTTCTACGCCAAGCTGTTTTGTGCCCGAAGTTTTATTTCCAATCCATTCCCAGACTGCGACATCTTCCTGTCCCATGCGCCAGAATGCAATCGTATTATATTTTTTTGCCTTGTACATTTTTGCTCTTTCATAATTTGAATAAGCATCTTCGTACCAGCCTGTTACAGTAACTTCGATTTTATACTCGTAATGCGGAACACCTTTTTCACGTTCAATCTTAACGACATTATTTTCATGCGCCTGACGGTTCATTCCGTTAAATGCCCACGCCTGCTGAACAGAATCACTGCACCATGTTCTTCCGTAAAAAGGAAGTCCCATTATATATTTTTTTTCTGGCCATACAGTTTTTGCATAATCTGCAATTTTTACACACCAGTCGTATGACGCAATCGAACCAGCCGGTCCCTTTGTCCAGTGTTCATCGTAAGCCATAATCATGATGCGGTCTGCAATCTTTCCGATGCGCTGGTAAGAATAAACATCCTTCTTTAATGTTTTTGTTCTAGCCGGAACACACACAGTAAGCGGTTTTTTTCCAAGTCCCTTTTTAAGTTCCTTTAAAAACTCATAGAAGTTTTCATCATCTCTTGCAGGAACAAGTTCCCAGTCAACCTGCAAGCCATCAAAATCCTTTGACGCATCAAGAAGACCCTTTACAATTTTATCGCGACACTTAAAATGCGGATCAAGACAGAAATGAGAAAGAGAAGTGCTTTCACAGATAGTCACAAGGTGAACTCTGCCTTTAAACTTGCTGCTTATAAGAGATCGTGACGGAACATTAACAAGTTCACCATAGCTGTTTATTTCTGCCGCAAAAAGAGCAACGTCAGTAAGCGGAGATTCATAAATATAATCATTAAGGCGCGAAACCATTACATAACCCCAGAGCTCGTCAAATAAAACAGGGTCGCCCTTCATATCGCTGTTCCACTTATACGGATGAGAATAATCCGGGTACATTACACCTTCTTCTGTAATGGTCTTTTCTGTAACCTTAGGATATGTTTTTGTCTTTGAATCTGCAAAAAGAACAGAAGCAAAAAGGATTAGACACAATTCAACTGCAAAAATTTTATTAAATTTCGATAATGAGATTTTTTTCATGTAATTCTCCACCTGTATAGAAAACGTTATTTTATTATCGGCAGATTATTCTATACATTGGAGTCTCTTTCGGGTGAAATTCGAGAATATTTTTTTCGCAGTCGAGCACTTCTGCAGGGTCGTGGGTAACATGTAAAAGCGTTGTTGTTCCGCTCTGTGCAATTATTTCAAGAAGATCAAGAATCTTCTGTCTGTAATCTTCATCAAGACCATGGCAAGGCTCGTCCAAAATCAAAACCGGCGGGCATTTTACGGCGGCTCTAAGAATCAAAATTGCCCTCTGCTCCCCGTAACTTATCGCACTGAATGCTTCTCCCTCACGGCCTGCAAAACCGCCAAGCTCAAGCCATTTTTTAGCTGCAGCCTTTTCTACATCCGTTGCAGCCTCATAAAGCCCGATAGAATCCCTAAAACCAGAAATAATGACATTTTCAAGACTTGTCGAGCCGACCATTCTGTATTCAACATGGAGTCTGTAAGAAACGATTCCGAGTTTTCGCTTTATATCCCAGATTGTTTCTCCGCTTCCGCGACGCGAACCAAAAAGCTTTATGTCGTTGCTAAAAACCTGCATGTTATCGCCCGTAATAAGCTCAAGGAAAGTCGTTTTTCCCGAACCGTTCGGACCACGGATAAGCCAGTGCTCGCCCTTATGAAGCTTCCAGTTTAAGTCAACAAGGACGTGATTGTCTCCCCAGCCGACATTTACATTGTTCATTTCGATAAGGGTTTCTGACTCGTCTTTTTCTGTGTGGAGTACCTGTGTTTCATGCTGAATTTTTTCAAAATCGTCTTCAAATTCGCGGCGATTTTTATCTCTGTTTTTATCTTTTTCGATGTTTCGTTTTTCAAGAACTCTTTCGTATTCACTTCTTGAACCGATGTAAGAAATTTTTCCGCCTTCAAATTCGAGTACGTTGTTTATCGAATCCGGAATTTCATGCCATCTTTCCATACCGAGTATGATTCTCGGAAAATCCAGCGAATCCGTATCTTTAAGCTGTTTAGTCGCAATTGTATCAAAGAAGTCCAGAAGGATTTTTCGGCTTTCGGCATCGAGCCCGGCAAAAGGATCACTCAAAATCAGGAGTTTTTTCCCGCTTATGAGCGCGCGGGCCAGTAATGTGCGCCTTATTTCGCCGGTCGACATATATTTTAATCCGCGGTCTAAAATCTTCTCGATTCCGCACAATTTTACCTGCGGATAAGTCTCAAGGCGCATTGCCTCAGGCGGCAGAACTGCATTTTTCTTTACTTTTGAGCCCAAAATCGCTTCTGCAAGAAAAACACGGCCGGTTCGACCAATATCAACGCCGCCTTCGACATATTCACTTTCGTCATTGATTCTTTCTTCTTCGATAAGCTTTGCCGCGCGCTCAAGCGAGACAATTTCTACCGAGTTTTCAAATATATTGGAATAAAGAGCATCGCTGTACGCAGAATCAGGAATAATCTTTAACTGGGAACAAAGGGCTTTCAAAAATTCAGCTTTACCGCTGCCGTTAGGCCCGATTACAAGCCAAGCCTCACCCGTCTTAAAAGTCCAGTTAACGTTTTCGACCTTTACCGATTTTAAATCCTCTACCCTGCAGTTTTTTATAGTTATCAAATCCATAGTTTTTAAAATATACCACTTTAGCAAAACCTATGCTATAATTAATGTACGTTTTAAATTTATTCAACTAACTTTGGAGGTAGTATGAAAAAGATTTTTTCTTCATTATTGGTTCTTGGAATAAGCGTTTTTGCTTTTGCGGGAGAGCCGCTTTTAGTAAATGTTCCGACTGGCAATGTAAAATCTTATATCAAAACAGATTACACAATCGCATCTAAATTCGGAGAATATTTCAGAACACCGAGTGCAAAATACCAGCATGTTTTTAATGAGTTCGGTCAGGAAATCGAAAACTCAAGTCTTACTACAGACGGAAAAGTTCTCGATAAAATCACTTATTCATATGACTCAAAAGGAAACATAACAACACAGACTGGTCTTGATGATGCAGGAAACGTTATGTGGAAAATCGTAAACACATACGATAAAAAAGGTTTAAAGACAGAAGAAGCAGAATACGATGCAAAGGATTATCTTTCGAGCAAATCAATTTTCAAATACACAGGAAATAACTGCACAGAAGAAACTCTTTACAACGGTAACGGAAAAATAATCTGGAAAAACATCTATGAATATGACGAAAACAATAACTGCAAGACATTGTATTCATATTATTCAAACGGTGAACTTGAATCAAAGAAAACTTTTAAATACAGCGACAAAAATGCTGTTCAGGAAATTTTCTATTATGATGATGAAGGTGCTCTCGAAAAGAAAGAACTTTATCGTTATGATTCAAAAGATGTTCTTACAGAAATTGCAACATATACAGCACAGAACAAACTTTATCTTCGTATGTTCTTTAAATATGATGCAAAAGGAAATGTAACAAAGATTACAACTTACAGCATTGCTCAGAAGTTTGGTTCTACTGTAAACGAACTTGCTGGAATGTCAGATTATACATATCAGTACTAATTGATTGCGTAAATTTCGCAATCTCGCATTCTAAAAAAAGACCGCGGTTTTTATGCCGCGGTTTTTTTAGAATTTTACTTTTACCTGATCTGCTTTTTTCTGCGTGTTCATCAGAAAATATAAAGCTTCCTGACCGGCAGTAAAGCGCGCTTCTATCATAAACTTTTTTCCCGGTATAAAAAAATCATACCAGCTTTTTTTATAATCAAGAATCGTAAAGTCTTTTAAATCAGAAAGACATACGCATTGTTCTTCAGGGAGTTCTCCGTGTTTTGCAACTCTTATCATCGCACTCATCATCGATTCTGACGGATGTGCATAAAAATAAGTTTTTTTATTTTCGCAAAAAACAAGAAGCCCCCATAAAGAATTAGTATTATTCTGCGGCTTAAGATTTAATTCTTTAAATGTTTTTTCGCCCGCTTCGATATTTATCATTTCGATATCAGATACTTGTGTACCAAAGCGTTCTTCAAAATCTTTAAAAAATTTTTCTCTTTCAGCTTCGTCTTTCATATTCTTCTCAGATATTATTTTACACTTACAACGTAAACATCAAAACAGATATAGTCTGTTCCGCTTATTCCAGCCTGAGGAATTCCGCGTGGTCCATATGCAAGTTCCGGTGGAATTACAATCTTTCTTGTTTCACCGATTTCCATATCTGCAACCATCTGGTCAAAACCTTTGATCATGTTTCCAGCACCTGTTACAAAGTCAAGAGGTTCATGTCCCTGCGGATGAAATTTCTTTGATGCATCAAAAATATCGCCTGCAACAGAATATCCTTTGTATTCAACAGTAACTTTCTTTCCAAGTCCTACTTTTTTTCCTGAACCTTTAGAAAGAACTTTAAAGTAAATTCCGTTAGATGTCTTTTCGCAGTCAGCAATCATTTTTTTAAGAACAGGATTTACAAATTCAGAAGCCTGTTTCTGCGCCTGTGGTAAAAGTTTATTAAAATCTGACTGTGCTGCAGTAAACTTTTCTGCTTCTGCACCCTGTCTGATAATCTTAACAGATTTAATTACATCACCCTGTTCAGTTTTGTTTACAACATCCTGCCCTGTTACTACTTCACCAAAAATTGTGTGTTTGTAGTTTAACCATTCTGTCGGAACATGTGTAATAAAGAACTGGCTTCCGTTTGTTCCAGGACCTGCGTTTGCCATAGCAAGTTTTCCAGGTTTATCAAAAACAAAATTTTCTACAGGTTCATCAGGAAACTGATATCCAGGTCCGCCGGCTCCTGTTCCCTGAGGATCTCCACCCTGAATCATAAAATCACTTATTACACGGTGAAATTTTAATCCGTCATAATATTTTTTTCCTTTTGCAGCATCGAGTGTTCCTTCTGCAAGACCAACAAAGTTTGTTACTGTAAGAGGTGCATCTTTATAAAAAAGTTCAACTACGATATCACCTTTTGTAACAGAAATTACTGCAAATACTCCGTCTTTTCCGTTTATAGCTTCCATTGCTTTCCCCTTAGACTGCGCACATCCCGAAGAAAGAACTGCACAAGCCAATAAAAATATTGTAAAAATTTTTTTCATATTAATCTCCCGATTAATTTAGAATTGACCAATAATAAAATCTTTAATTGCTCTGATTCTTGCGGTAAATGATTTGTTCATTTTGTTTTCTAAAAATCCCATCTGCATAAAATCTGCAGTCATGGCAACGTAAACAAAATATCCGTCTCCATCATCATAAACCGAAACTGCCATTTTAAATTTACCAGGTTTTACAGCCTTGATAAATTTATAAGACAAAGCAGTTAAATTTTCCATTTTCATTGTCACACATTTTTCATTTTCCTGATATGTAATTTTATAATTTGCTTTTCCGAATGTGTGTTCATCAAGCATTGCATAAATTATTTTTCCGTTTGATGAGCCTTCTACATCATCCGCAATTCTTGCTGTATTTTTTTCGCTTTCGATTCTATATGCTTCTTTATATAAAACTTCATAGCGGCTTCGTGTATTAGAATAATACAGCATGCCTTTCATATCAGAAATTGAGCGAACAATCTTTGATACAGTTTTTATACTTGTATCAACTTTTGACTTATCCTCTTTTTTGCTTTTATTAACAAGGTCATCCTTTGTAACATAGAATAAAGCTTCTGCAGCATAACCTGTTTTATCAGACATGTTTCCAAAGATATATTCTTTTAGACCTTCAGAATATTCTGACGCAGGAAGAAGTCTTACTTCATTATCACGTTCCGTAAAACGATGAAATTTTTCATTATTTTCCTGCGCATAAATAAAAGCGCTGCCCATAGCCACAACCAGGGCAAGAGAAAAAATCAATTTAGATGTTCTTATAAACAGTTTCATTAACATAATCCTTTATAGAATACGCGTACCTGTTTATATAAACCATCTCCTTCGCTTTTAGTTTCAATATCTGGAATATCATTTAAAGTAGTATGAATAAGCCTTCTTTCGAACGGATTCATCGGTTCAAGAAGGATAGATTTCTTTGTCGACTGAACTTTGTCTGCCGTTGTGTATGCAAGGCGTACAAGAGATTCTTCGCGTCTGATACGGTAATTTTCTGTATCAAGAATAATGCGCATATCTTCGTGGCCGAGTTTTCCTGCATATACATTAAGCAAAAGCTGGAGTGCATCAAGGTTTTTACCCTTGCGTCCGATTAAAATAGAAGAGCTTGATGACTCAAGTTTAATTCCCATCTTCTTTTCTTCGCGGAACATAATATCAACTTTTACTTCGTAACCCATTTTTTCGATTACTGTTTTGATAAAGTCTGTGAGTTTTTCTTCGAGTTCTCCCTGCGGAACAGGATCAGCAACCTTTTTCTTTTCTGAATAAGTTGAAGGTGCAGAAGTTTTTACATTGTCTTCTACGTGAACTCTGATTTTTACAAATCCTTTTTTAAACAGAGAATTTTTCTGAGTTTCAAGAATTTCTACATCGAACATGTCCTGTTCAAGACCAAGTTCTGTAGCAGCTTTTTCAATTGCTTCTTTTTCTGTTTTTCCTTCGTATTCGTATATCATAATTTTCCCCTATCTTCTCTTTCCTTTTTTAGGAAATTTTTTAATCTCTGGCTTTGATTCACCTTTTTCTGCTTTTTTCTTTGCCATAACTTTGTTGATTATGAGCTGCTGTCCCATCTGAATAATGTTACTTATCGTCCAGAACAATAACAGTCCTGATGGTGCGTTATAGAACATAAATGAGAACAAAACAGGTAAACCGTATGTCATAAATTTCATTGTTCCAGGACTTGCTGCAGCGCCTGCTCCGGCTCCACCCATCTGTGTAATCTTTCCGTAGAATAACTGTGAGAAAAGATAAATGATAGGAAGAATGCGTAAACAATTTCCAACAAACGGCAATGTAACCTTCCATGTAAGAAGACAGTCACCGATAGAAAGGTCATCAATCCATCCTTTTACAAATCCTGCTCCGCGGAATTCAAAGTAGTTGTTGAACAAATCAAACATTGCAAACAATGCCATCATCTGTAAAATCAACGGTAAACAGCCGGACATAGGATTGTATCCTGTTTCCTTATAAAGCTTTGCTGTTTCTTCCTGAAGCTTCTGCGGATTATCTTTATATTTATTCTGAAGTGCATTCATCCTTGGCTGGATTTCCTGCATCTTTAATGTTCCAAGAGAAGATTTTAATGTCAGCGGGAACATTGCAATTCTAAGAATAACAGTCATGATGATGATTGAGATTCCCCAGTTTGGAACAAACTTATAAATAATCTTCATCATCCATCTAAAGAATTTAACAAGCCATGAAAGGAATGTATTTGTCTGGAGTGCATCAATGATTTTTGTGTCTTTAAGTTTCCAGCCGTTGTTTTCTGCAACGCTATAAACTTTCAAATCATTTTCATTGCGCGGACCAACATAGATGTAATATGTATCACTTGTTCTTCTTTCTGTAATTGCTTTTCTTTCTACAAAAACCTGAGCATTAGCAAGATCAAAATGTGATCTCGGTGTTGCATACCATACATCCTGAATGTTTTCATTTTTAGGAGCATAGATAAGTTCGCAGAAATATTTTCCACCTACACCAGCCCATGTAACTTCTTTACCGTATTTTTTATACTGTTTTTCACCTAAACCGATTTTTTTAAATTTCTTTCCGTCATGTACTAAGAAAGTTCTGTTTTCATAACGGTCAAGTTTTGGATCATACAAAGGTCCAATCTGTGGAGAAGAACGAAGAGTATAAGCAACCTTTACTCCGTCTTTACCATCAAAATTTAAACCTTTAAATCCTTCATTTCCTTCAATAATTACGTCAAGCTTAAATGCATATTCACTTTCAAGAAATGAATACTGTTTGATAAGTGTAAAATCCTTGTACTTCTTTGCAAAAGCAATTTTCTTAATTCCATTTTCGTCCTTAGGAAATTCTTTTACCATAAAGAAATCATCAACGATGTTTTTATCATTTGAACCAAGACTCAAAGAAAATGCTCTGTTATAATCAGTAACATTTTCTGCCATCTGAACGAATGATTTTGTTTTATTATCTTTGTGATCAACTAACTCAATAGAAGTAATATCACCACCACGGTTTGTAAAAGTAACGTGAATCTTATCTGTAGCAAAATCAAATTTTTCTTCCTTTACTTCTACAACTTCTGTTTCTTCTGCAGAAGAAATCTGTACTTCGTTTTCTTCATCAGAAGATACTTCATTTACTTCGATTGTCTGTTCGACTTTATCACTTTCCTGAGTTGGCTGAGTTTTTATTTTTGGATCAATAAACTTTGTTTGAACAAAAATATAAGCGCAAAGAACAACAAATGATAACACCATTGCGAGTACATAATTTTTTTTCATTTGTAAACCTCTTTAGAAAATTCCAGCTAATTTTTTTTTACGTCTGGAACCGGATCGTATCCACCTTTACAGAATGGATTACAGCGAAGAATTCTTTTAGTAGAAAGATATACCCCTTTTAAAGGACCATGTTTCTTTAATGCATCGAGTGCATAATTAGAACATGTCGGATAAAACCTGCAGCATGGTCTTTTAAAGGGAGAAATACAGACTTGATAAGCACGAATAAACATTGAGAAAAATTTAATAAAAAAATTTCTCATTTCTTTATTAATCCTGCCTTTTCACATAATGTACGAAATTGAACACACCTTGTGCTGAACGAATCATTTCCGGGATATACAAGAAATAAAATATCATATCCAGTGTTCAGGAATGTTTTTGTTAATCGATATGCCTCACGGCTGTAACGCTTCGAACTGTTTCGTTCTACGGCGTTTCCATAGCCATGTGGAAGAGGAAAAGCGATTCTGTTATAACCGTATTTATTTTCTAAAAAAAACAATTTGGCGCCAGAAACGCTAACCCGCTTTCCGTTTTTAAACAGATTATGAAAATCAATAGGGTTTTTTATCATTTCCTTTCGCGGAAATTTTCCTACTGTTGCCAGGTCTGTTTCCATTTGTATCTTCTACAATTTTAAGAATTAATACTTCTTGTGTTCATCAGCTACAGAAAGCTTTCTGCGGCCCTTAGCACGTCTTCTGGCGAGAACTTTGCGTCCTCCTTTTGTAGCCATTCTAGCGCGGAATCCGAATTTTCTGTTGCGTTTTGTTTTACTTGGCTGATATGTCCTTAACATGGCATATACTCCTTATTTATAGAGGGCCGAAGGCCCAAAAATTTTTTTCAAAAAATAGTAATAGAATATAACACTATTTATTTGTTTTGGTCAACATCATTTTCCCGCTTTTTGGCCTCTTCAAAGATGCCGTCAAACAGGTGCTTTACTTCATCCGGAATTTCTCCACCCTCATTTTTGTACTTAAATCCGCGTTTTTCGAGCTCTTTTTCGTCGTTTTCGGTCTCTTCGAGCATCTGTTCGCGTCTTTTTTTAAGATAAGTCTCGTAATCGTCGCAAAGCCCCTTTTCTGTGCCCTTTACACGGGTTACAAGGTTCTTTATTTCGATGCCCTCGACATTCATTTTAAGCCCTTTAAGGATAAAAGCCTTGTTATTCTGCAGAATCTGGCTCCAGCCCGGATGATCCGTCTCGACAAGCAGGGTCCCGTTTTTTATATCAACTACATGTGTATGTCCGGCAAGTTTCGGGCCATAATTATAGATTTTCTCAATTGTTTCATTCCACGCATTTACGACTTCGTTCCCATTTTCGATGTCGCTGCATTTTATGTTTGCGAAAACCTTATTTATCATTTCGTCTGCGTTTATGACTTCGCCGTTATTCACTCCAGTATCCGTCCTTTACATTGATTATTTTTGTAGTTGAATGTTTATAACGCTCGTAAGGCTCTCCCGGTAAAAACGTACAGAAAAGCTGATCATAATCAGGAAGCATCGAAGTAAGACGCTGTCTCTTATCCGGATCGAGCTCAAGCATAACATCATCCATCAGAAGAATCGGTTTTTCTTTTGTAATCTGACTAAAAAATACAGCCTGAGAAATTCTAAGCAAAAGTGCAATCAATCTTCTCTGTCCGGTCGACGCCACCGGAACAAAAAGCATTCCGTCTTTTACAAATTTAATTTTGTCGCGGTGCGGCCCGCTCATAGTCGTGTTCATTATTTTATCGATTTCGCGTTTCTGTTTTAATGTGTTTATTATTTCTTCTTCATGCGGAATTCTTTTAGAAACGCCATCCTCTATTTCTTTCCATGACGGTTCGTAAACAATGCGCACGTTATCGATTCCTGTAATATCAAAATAAAGCTTTGTAAAAATCTCGTTAAATTTAAAAATCGATGCCTTTCTCTTTTTTTGAATTTCAATTCCGCTTTGCGCAAGCTGCATATCATAAACATCAAGCATTTCATATTTATTATCTTTTAAAATCATATTGCGTGATTTTAAAACCTGCCGATATTTTCTGATTATATCTATATAGTAAACATCGTAAAGAGAAAGTGACTGATCTATAAAAAATCTTTTTCTTCCAGGCTCGCCGGTTACAAAATCCATGTCATCATGACAAAACAAAATACACGGCATTGTATTAATCAATTCTTTTCTGTCATGAATATTTTTTCCGTTTTTTTCTATTCTCTTTTTTCCATTCTGAAAATAAACGTTAATGCTTTTTGTACTTTCCTGAGAATCCTGATAGAGAGCTTTTATACTAAATTCTTTCTGACCATGAGTAATAATTTCTGAATCAAGATGAGTGCGAAAAGAATTTCCGTATGCACAATAATAAAGAGATTCAAGGATATTACTTTTTCCCTGACCATTCTCACCAACAAAATAGACCTCCCTGGAAAGAAGGTCTATCTTATCGTTTTTAAGATTCCTGAAATTATAAAACTGAATATTTAAAAACGGCATTAGTCCAGATTCATCGGCATGATGATATGGAAGTAATCACTTTCTGGTTCTGGCCTTAAAGTAATTGCTTTCATCGCTTCTGTAAATTCAAAAGTAATTCTTTCTGTAGGAATAACTTTTAAAGGTTCTTCGATATAAATATAGTTTAAAGCCATAGTTACATCTGGTCCATCGTACTGACATGGAATTTCTTCGTCTGCAGTTCCGAGTTCACTTTCTGGAGAAATAATTGTAAGAACACCAGACTGTAATTTAAAGATTACTCTTGCAACTTTTTTATCAATCATGATTGTCATGCGTTTCAAAGAAGCTTCGAGTTCTTTTTTATCAACTTCAAAACTTGATGTCTGATTTTCTGGAATTACTCTTGAGTAGTTAGGGAACTGTCCGTCAAGAAGAAGAGAAGAATATTCATAGTTTCCAAATTTTACAAAAATCATTTTATCAACTACTGCAACAAATACACTTCCTTCTTCCGGTGCATTTTTTAATACGCTGTTTAAAACTTTTGTAGGAACAATTGCAGGAGTAAAATCATTTATGTTCTGTGCAATTTCTTTTTCTGCATAAGAAAGACGACGACCATCTGTTGCAACCATAAGAAGTTTGTCATTTTTCTTTTCAAAATAAACACCAGTCATAAAGTATCTGTTGCTGTCTTCTGAAACTGCAAAAATTGTCTGTCTGATCATTTCTTTTAATTCTTTAGAAGGAACTTCAAAGAACTGGATTCCTTCTGTAGATGCAATTTCTGGGAACTTATCACTTGCCATACTCTTAAGCTGAAATTTAATCTTCTTAGCAAAAGGTTTGATTGTAACAGTTATGTCTTTCTGTTCAAATTCAATTTCGCCTGCAGGAGAAGCAGAAAGAATACTCATAAATTTATCACAGAAAATTGTAGTAGTTCCTTCTTCCTGAATATCAACGGGTAATTTTGTAATAAAGTTTACTGAAGAATCAGAAGCTTTTATTGTTAAGGTATTGTTCTCTGCAATTAAAAGAATATTTGATAAAATCGAAAGAGGACTTTTAGTACTGATGATTTCCTGTGTAATTGCAATTTCCTTAATCATTGCATCGCGGTCAAATGTAAACTTCATAAAATTTTTCTCCCAAAAATGTATATTTTTCCTGAATTTTCCTATTATCCAGGGTTTTTAACAGTGTCTATTAAATATTAAATTTTTTTAAATTTAATAATAATAGTAATAAGGGCTGTTTATAAGTGGAAAACTACTCTAATTTATTGTATTACAATAATTTAAAGTGTTAATAAATTTTTGAAAGTTATCAACATCTTATCCACTTTTAAACAGGTTAAAAAGTTATCAACAACTTGTTAACAATTTATTATCTTATTATCAACTATTTTGATAAATAATTCAATTAAATTTTTTTATAGTCTTTGATGGCATTTATTATGCCTTTAATGCGCGAATCAAAGCTCGGATCTGTCTTAATTCTGTCTGCAATATTGTTGTAAGCCGACAAAATCGTAGAATGATCCCTTCCGCCAAATTCGTTGCCGAGCTCAGGATAAGAATATTCAAGAAGTTCTCTGGCAATATAGATTGCAATATGGCGTGTTTCTGCAATCTTTTTGTTTCTCTTTTTTCCCTTTATGTCTGCAATAGAAGTGTTTTCGATATCGGCAATTACTTTTAAAATCGTTTCCATCGAAACAGAATTTCCTGTCGCATTAGAAATCGTATCTTTAAGAATATCTTTTGCAATATCAACAGTTACTTTTTTACCGATAAGGTCCTGATAACCAACAACAGTTTTAATGGCTGCTTCAAGATCACGTACATTAAGCTGAATATTTTTAGCAATGAAATCTATTACATCTTCCTCAATATTTTTTTCAAGAATATCAAGTTTTTTCTTGATGATTGCACAGCGAACTTCATATCCAGGCGGCTGCATATCAATACAAACACCAGAAGAGAATCTAGTCTTAAGTCTGTCTTCAATTCCTTTTAACTCATTTATAGGGCGGTCGCATGTAAATACCATCTGAGCGCCGCGTTCATTTAATGCATTGAATGTATGGAATGTTTCTTCCTGCAAAGATTCTTTTCCCTGTAAAAAGTGAATGTCATCGAGAAGAAGAACATCAAGATTTCTGTATTTGTTCTTAAATTTATTTGGTGTGTTGTTTTTAAGTGAATCTGTAAATTCATTTAAGAAATTTTCTGCAGGAACACAGCAGATTTTAAGTTTTGAATCTGAATGTTCATAAATATAGTTACCGATTGACTGCATGAGGTGAGTTTTTCCAAGACCTACTCCTCCGTAAAGAAGAAGAGGGTTGTAAGCTTTACCCGGTTTTTTTGCAGCTGCAAGAGCGGCGCTGTATGCAAAATTATTGTTGTCTCCCGAAACGAATGTATCAAAAGTGTATCGTTCAAGAAGCTGCGGATGATGCGGTTTAGAACTGTCTGATTTTTCAGAAGAAGATGCAGCTTTATCAGAATTTTTAAAAGGCTCTGGCGTCTGTTCAGCATCAGAAACAGAAGAAATCTGAGAATTTGTAATCTGAGTTTCGATTTTAATTTCACTCTGGCCTGTAAGAAGAGAAAGTTTTTTGCTTATCTGATCAAAGCATCCCTTTGATTCCATCTGGTTACGCATAAATTCTGACGGAACGCTTACTTTAATGATGTTTGCGTCGTCTTCTACATAATCCATTCTGAACCAGAGTTCAAATACGTCTTCCTCTCCGGCGGCTTTGTATTCCTGCCTCAACTGATTGAGTGCTTCCTGCCAGAAAACTTTATAATTCTGATTGCCCATGACTCAATTATAATTCACCTTTACTTTTTTTTTCAATACAAGTATAATTTTGTAACTAATTTTTTCTATATATAGTAAATTTTCAAAAATAATTGAATAATCATAAAAAGGGAAAAATATGGCAGATAATTATTCAGCAGGTAATATTCAGGTTTTAAAAGGACTTGAAGCAGTCAGAAAACGACCGGGTATGTATATCGGTTCAACAGGACCAAAAGGATTACATCACCTTGTTTACGAAACAGTTGATAACTCAATTGACGAAGCAATGGCCGGATTCTGTGACAGCATCGTTGTAGCTCTCGAAAAAGATGACATCTGCCGTGTCGAAGATAATGGACGTGGAATTCCTGTAGATATTCACCCGACAGAAAAAATCAGTGCCCTTGAACTTGTATTAACACGCCTCCATGCCGGCGGTAAATTTGATAAAGGTTCCTATAAAGTTTCTGGTGGTTTGCATGGTGTAGGTGTTTCGTGTGTAAACGCACTTTCTGACTGGATGGAAGCAACTGTAAAACGTGACGGACACATTTACAGACAGAAATATGAACGCGGTGTTCCAAAGTCTAAAGTTGAACAGATCGGCGACACAGAAGAGCATGGAACAACAATCCGCTGGAAAGCAGACAAGACAATCTTTACAGAAACAACGACTTACAATTTTGATACATTAAAAGACAGACTTCGCGAGCTTGCATTCCTTAACAGCGGAATCGTAATCCACTTTCGTGATGAACGTCTCGAAAATCCAAAAGAAGAAGTTTTAAAATTCGAAGGCGGAATCAATCAGTTTGTAAAAGACATCGATGAAGGAAAACAGGTTGTTCCTGCAGAACCGATTTACATCAACGAAGAACGCGAAGATGTAATCACAGAAATTTCAATGCATTACAATTCCGGCTATTCAGAAAACGTTCATACATTTGTAAACGACATCAATACTCGCGATGGCGGAACACACTACGAAGGTTTTAAAAGTGCTCTTCGTTTTGTATTGAATAAATTCCTCGAAGCAAATGAAAAATTAAAAAAGCAGATTGATAAAGATGAAAAATTAACTTACGAAGATTTAAGTTCTGGACTTACTGCAGTTATCTCGATGAAAGTTCCTGAACCAGAGTTTGAAGGTCAGACAAAAGAAAAACTTGGTAACACAGAAGTTCGTACAGTTGTAGATCAGGTTGTAAAAGAAAAACTTACTTTATATTTTGAACAAAATCCACAGACGCTCGAAGCAATTCTTAAAAAATCAATTGATGAAGCAAAAGCAAGAATTGCAGCGCGCAAAGCAAAAGATAACATGCGCAAAAAAACAATGAGCGATGGATTTGGTTTACCAGAAAAACTTGCAGACTGTTCTTTAAAAGATCCTGCTCAGTGTGAAGTATACATCGTCGAAGGAGACTCTGCCGGTGGTTCTGCAAAAAAAGGACGCGATCCAAAGACACAGGCAATTCTTCCTCTCTGGGGAAAAATGCTCAACGTAGAAAAAGTTCGTCCGGAAAAAGTTATGAACAACGATAAGCTTGAACCTATCATCGCTTCTTTAGGTGCAGGTTTTGGAAAAGATTTTAACATCGATAAGCTTCGTTATCATAAAATCATAATCATGGCCGATGCCGATGTCGACGGTTCGCACATCCGCACTCTGCTTTTGACATTCTTCTTCAGATATATGCCGCAGATTATCGAAAAGGGTTATGTGTATCTTGCAATGCCTCCTCTGTTTAAAGTTCAGCTCGGAAAAAAAGAACCGGTTTACTGTTACTCGGATCAGGAACGCGATGATGCACTTGCAGCACTCGGAGAAAATCGTGCAAAGGCAGATGTTCAGCGTTACAAAGGTCTTGGTGAAATGGACGGAAAGCAGCTCTGGGAAACAACAATGGATCCGGAACACAGAAAGATGCGTGTCGTAACGATTCCTGATGCAATTGCTGCAGATAAAATCTTTAGCGTATGTATGGGTGAAGAAGTAGAACCACGCCGCCGCTTTATCGAAGACAATTCAAGTTACGCAAATCTTGATATCTAGTTAAAGAATAACTTTATTGTTTTCTCATTAAAGTCATGTTAAATTTATTACATGAAATATTTTAGAGTTCACACAAAAGACATTGCATATCTTACAAAAAAGCCTCGCGGTATTTTTACAACTGTCGGAAAACTCGTTGATGCAAAAACAATGACAGAAGAAGAAATTGCAGAGTACTGGAAGCAGCGTGAATATTTTGAAAAAGTTTTACCTGTTCCGCCGTTTTACAAGGACGGAAACACCGAAGGTGCAATTACATGGTTTAAAGATACGGATCAGGGAAAAGATATCTGGAATCAGCTAACCTTTTACCGTGATATGTGTTCAAAATACGGAATAAAACTTTACAAATCAGAAACAGATGAAATCCCCGGCAAAATCATTTATGAAGATGATTTTCAGATTGCAGTCACAGACGAAAAAGAAAATCTAAAAATCGATGTAAGCGAAGTATAAAGACAGAAAAACTTCCAAAACTACCACCCGTTAGTTTGTCCAGCTAAAGACTAAACTCAAAAAATGATATATAATAGAATGATTATTCATTTATTTAAAAGTGGAGAAAATGATGGAAGAAATCAAAACTGCCGAGGGTGGCTCTCTCATTAAAATTCCAATCGAAGACGAAGTAAAACAGGCCTATATTGACTACTCGATGTCTGTAATCGTTCAGCGTGCTTTGCCGGATGTTCGTGATGGTCTTAAGCCGGTTCACCGCAGAATCATGTATGCTATGGATACTCTGCATCTTGCATCAGGCGGAAAAACTAAAAAATGTGCTACTATCGTCGGTGAAGTTTTGGGACATTACCATCCACACGGAGACGCTTCTGTTTACGACGCATTGGTTCGTCTCGGACAGGATTTTGCACAGCGCTATACGACAGTAACTCCACAGGGTAACTTTGGTACTATAGCAGGTGACCCGCCAGCTGCCTACCGTTATACCGAAGCTAAAATGTCAAAAGTGACAGAAGAAATGGTTGAGGACATCAACAAAAATACTGTTGATATGATCCGAAACTTTGATGATACAACCGATGAACCTGCAGTTCTTCCTGCAAAGTTTCCGTTCCTTCTCTGTAACGGAACTACCGGTATTGCCGTTGGTATGGCTACAAACATGCCTACCCACAACATCCGCGAAGTTGCTTCTGCAGTAAGTGCCTACATCGACAACAATGACATTACAATCGAAGAATTGATGAAGCACATCAAAGGTCCTGATTTTCCTACAGGCGGAATAATCTACGGCCGTGATGGAATTCGTAAAGCATATACAACCGGTCGCGGAAAAATCGTAATCCGTTCAAAATTTACCATTGAGACAGACAAGCATGGTCGTGAGTCAATCGTATTTACAGAAGTTCCGTATGGAGTAAATACGACAAACATTATTCGCCGCATCAAGGAGCTTGTACGCGATAAATTAATCGAAGGCGTTGTAAATGCCAACGACGAATCTTCTGACCGTTCGGGAATGCGTCTTGTAGTTGATCTTAAAAAAGGTGCAATTACAAAGCTCGTATTGAACCAGCTTTTTACAAAGACAGATTTACAGTCAAACTTTGGTGTAATAAATCTTGCGCTTGTTCCGCAGGAAAAATCGGGAACTACAAGATATTCCGAAGAACAGCTTACTTTACCAGAAACATATTTAAAACCGGAAGTATTGAACTTAAAGCAGTTGATTCAGCATTTTGTAAATCACCGCGACGAAGTAATTACACGCCGTACGATTTATGATTTAAAAGTTGCAAAGCACAGAATGCACATTCTTGATGCACTTATAAAAGCAATCAACAATATCGACGAAGTAATCAAAATTATCAAGGAAAGCCGTGATACAGAAGATGCTAAGCTGAATCTTGAAAAGAGATTTGAGTTTGATGATGAGCAGGCACAGGCAATTGTTGATATGCAGCTCAAGCGTCTTACACATCTCCAGATAGAAGATTTACAGAAAGAAATTAAGGAACTCCAGGCATGGATAGATTATCTTTCTGATCTTCTTGCACATCATGAAAAAATCTTACAGAAAATTAAAGACGAAACAAATGAGCTTGCTCAGAAATACGGCGATGACAGAAAGACAGAAATCGTTGCTGACGAAGTTGAAGAAATAAATGTAGAAGACATGATTAAAGAAGAAGACGTTGTTATCCTTATTTCTAAACTTGGTTATGTAAAACGCGTTTCGCTCAGCCAGTATAAACAGCAGGGTCGCGGTGGAAAGGGAAGTAACAGTACGACTCTCGTAGAAGATGACTACATAAGCCAGCTCTTTATCGCATCTACCCACGATATCCTTCTTTTCATCACAAACGAGGGAAGAGCTTACTGGGTAAAAGTTCACGAAATTCCAGAAGCAAGCAGACTTAGCCGTGGATCTCACATCAAGAGTCTTCTTGCCGTAAGTGCAAACGAAGAGATTACGACTATCGTAAACTTTAAGGAATTTACAGATGACGAATTCCTCTTTATGGCTACAGCAAACGGTGTAATTAAAAAGACATGTATCAAAGAATTTGCAAATGCAAAAATACGCGGAATCGGAGCAATAAAGCTTGATGTTGGTGACAGACTTGTAAGTACAATTCTTACAACCGGCAATGATGAGCTTGTTCTCATTTCAAGACGCGGAAAAGCTTTAAGAATAAAAGAAACAGATGTTCGTCCTATGGGAAGGGCAGGCCACGGAAACAAGGGATTAAAGCTTTCTGAAGGTGACGAACTTTCTGCAGCAATCCGTGTAGAAGATTCTTCGAGCATTCTTGTTCTTACAGAAAAAGGATATGGAAAGCGCGCAAGATTTGAAGACTATAAAGTTCACGGTCGCGGAACCGGTGGTCAGCGTGTATTTGGAAACGTAGACAACAAGGGCGAAATAATCGGCGCACTTTCTGTTTCTGATAAAGACGAAATTGTCTTGATGACAAGTCAGGGAAAAACATTACGCGTAAAAGTTTCGACAATCAATGTTCAGGGTCCGGCATCATCTGGTGTAAGCGTCGTAAAAGTTGATGAACCAGATTATCTTGTTGGTCTTGATAAAATCGTAAACGATGACGATGACAAATAATTTTTAGAAAAAAAATAAAACTGTAAGCCCGGCTGCAGAATCTTAAAAAGATGTGCGCCGGGTTTTTTGTTTTAAAAAACCAGAGAAGAAAAATGAGTGATGAAAAAAAGAGACCCGCGTGTTTAGGGAAAAACTGCAGAGAAATGATTGAAGAAAAAACACGACCGCGAGCGCAGAAAAAAATCTGCACACAGGAAGCAACAAAAAAAACGGCGACGACAAGGACTCCAAAAATGTGCGCAACGGCAAACGTGGAGACAAATAAAAGGGCGAACGAAAGATAGTTTTTGACTAACGACCGATAGGTAGCTAAAATATAAAATAAATTTACTTTTTTGAAATTTTTTAGATGACAAAAAAAATAAAACGATGTATAATACGAAATGTAAGAGGGGAACGCTTTATTTAGTAAGCGAACGAATCATCAGGCAACCGGGGCAACCCGGTTATTTTTTTGCTCAAATCAAAAAAGTTATCCACAGCTTGTTTATAACTTGTGGATTTATTTACCTCTTTTTTTCCCTTCCAAAAAGTTCAGAATTTCACCTTTAAAAATAATGACTTTTTCCACTTGATCTAAGCTCGGTAAACTTTTTTCCAATCGTGAGGTTTCACGTGAAACTTATTTTAAAACAGAAAAAATGTGGATAACTTGTTGAGTATGTGGATAACTTAAAATTTCTTTTTAAGGACTTTTTATAAATTAAGACAGAAGAACGCGAGAAGTTTTCTAAAGCTTACTCTTAAAAAGGTCGGGAGCTGGCGGCTTGCAGGTATAAAATCGAGCTTACGAAAAGGACGCGGTTTTTACGGGAAACTCCGGATCTCAGGCCTCGGGGCGTGGGAAAAAGGGAAACAAAAGAAGAGAAGTCGCCTTTGCTATGGCAGGCCTATTGTCCTGGTCTTTTATAAAAGAGTAAGACCAGCAGGATTTTACATGAAACTCTTTTAGCCTGTGTGCGATGAAAAATTCACGAAACGAATGAAAAGCGACATTTTATGTTTCACGTGAAACATAAAATTACTTCAAGGTGGACATGCGTGAAAGATGCGTCCGGCTTTTTGAGTTTTCTAAACGATTCTTTGGCGCGGGTTGTCGTGTGGAATTTGGTGGAAGGTTTTATGGGCGGAGTTCGGGATGGACACGGCTTTTAAAAAGTCGATGATATAGCAGCGGGATTTATGGGTGTAGTCTTTGATGCGGCAGTCAGGACGATTAAGGGAGTTTTGTCTCGACGGGATTTCAAGCTTTTGTCAGATTCCGGTTTTTTCTGCAGGGGAGAAAAACTGTGGCGTTTTTAAAACGGCAAAAGTGTTTCACGTGAAACGAGTGGACATTTAGGGTTTCACATGAAGTCTGGATATCTGTGGAGCCTTTGGATTTTCGAGGATTTCGGACCTTTTCTAGGTTACGGGATTTTCTGATATCACAGACTTTCGCGGGCCACAGTCCTTGATAGGAAAAAGGAAAGACGATGTCGTAATCTGTGTTTCACGTGAAACATGGGATTTTTGAGACGGGCTTTAAACTAACAAACGGTCGTGAGATTGTTTGTGAACGGTAGTTAATTAAAAATTGCGCTCCCGGGTGGGTGGCACAAAGTCTTTCGGGATAAAACTCATTGCCGATATAAATTTTCATAGATTAATCTTTTTTACAAAAAAAGACGAAAAATGTAGAAGAGGGAAAAAACTGCAATTGCAGACGGCTTTATATTTTTTGAGGCCGGCGGATTTTTGGGATAAAATCCAATTTGCGTGCAAAATTCAGACAATTGGAAGATTGCGCTGCTGACGATTATCCGCGGCTGTCGGGAAAAAATAAATTTCGCGGTTGACGGTTAAAAAATAAAATCCGTGATTGTAGATTTTATTTTTTGAAGCCGGCGGTGTCTGGAAAATTGATTTGGTTTTCGTGCTAAAATCCAGTTTATGTGCTTAATCTATTTACTGCACTTTGTGAGGATCTTTTGAAGGATTTATTATTAAAAACAGAACGTCTCATTTTAAGACCTCTAAAAATGTCTGATGCAGACGACGTTTTTGAATATGACAGACAATATGATGTCGTAAGATATATGTACGTGCTTTCTGTAAATAAAGGAGAAGAGATTTCGTTTGAACAGGTAAAAACCTACATCGCTTCTGTAGAAGATGAATGGAAAAAGGAAAATCCCGATTTTCTTGAGTTTGCGATTCAGTTTGGAGAAGAGAAGAAAGTAATCGGAAATATATGCCTGTTTTTTAACGAAGACAGGACAGAAGGCGAATTTGGCTGGGTGCTTAATCCTGCTTTCCAGAAAAGAGGCTTTGCGACAGAAGCTGCTGCCGAACTTATGAAATATGCCTTTTCTCTGCCAGAGATAAAGCGGCTTACGGCAACTTGTGACGAGAGAAATGAAAGGTCGCGAAAAGTAATGGAGAGACTTGGAATGAAAGTTCTTTTGGAGCATCAATTCCGCAGATATCCTAACACAGGCGAAGAATCTACAGAAACGAGATTATATATAGATAAAACAGGAGGAAGGGCTTAGACTTTTTAGCTGAATTGACTTTAAAAGTTTTATTTCTTGATAATAAAAGTTGAATGCCGTATAATGAAATTATGGGTGGAAAAAATAACAAACAGAAAACAGGTTTACTCTTATCTTGCTGGATATTACTTGCACTTTTGCTCGTAATCTTTTTCTTTGTAAAAAAAGACGCAATTTTTTCAAATCTAAAGCAGACTAATTTTTTTGAACGCGTAACGGGAAAAAACCCGGAATTCATCGAAAATTACCAGCAGCCAGAAAAACCAAAAGAATCTAACGGACTTCTTGAAGTAGAAGTTACTCCTGGTCCTGCAGAAACCGGTTCTATGACAGAAGTTGCAGAAAACCGCCATGAAGATGAAGTTCATGAAGTTGAAGTAGAAAAAAAGGTTGTTCAGGAAGAAAAAGAAGAAAAAAAGAGCGAAACTAAAAAGAATGAACCAAAAACAAAAGTTAACCTTTGCTTTGTTTATGTAGATTCAGACGGAACTGTAGTTCGTAAAATTGTTCCACGTGAAATAGAAAAATCTGACGCGCCTCTGACAAACACGATAAAAACACTTTTAAAAGGCCCGCAGTCAGGCGATAAAAACTGCATGACGCTGATTCCGCAGGGAACAAAGCTTCTCGGCGCTTCTGTCAGAAACGGAATTGCAACCCTTAACTTTAGCGAAGAGTTTGAGTTTGGCGGAATTAGTGCAGACAGCTACAGTGCTCAGCTTATGCAGGTCGTTTATACGGCTACACAGTTTTCTACGGTAGAAAGCGTTCAGTTTTTGATTGAAGGACAGAGAAAAGAATACATGGGAAGCGAAGAGCTTCAGATGTGGATTGGATCACCATATTCAAGGAATAATTTTAAATAATGAAAACAAAAGTTTCGGTAGTAAAAGATTTTGTAATAGGAAAAGTTGAAGATACTTTATTCAGTTCATTTATAGAGCAGCTCGGGCGCGCGGTCTATACCGGGATTTACGAACCGGATCACCCGGACTGTGACGACAAGGGTTTTAGAAAAGACGTAATAAAACTTGTAAAAGATTTAGGCATTAGTCTCGTGCGCTATCCGGGAGGCAATTTTCTTTCGGGCTATGATTGGAAGGATGGAATCGGACCGCGCAACAAACGCCCTGTAAGGCTTGACCGCGCCTGGAAGACTATCGAAACAAATCAGGTTGGAATAGATGATTTTTATGACTGGACTCAAAGAACCGGAACCCGGATTCTCGGTGCAGTAAACATGGGAACGGGAACTGTTCAGGATGCAGGCGATTTAGTTGAATACTGTAATTACCCGGGCGGAACTTACTGGTCTGACCTTCGACGTAAAAACGGTCACGATAAACCTTATGGAATTAAAACATGGTGCGTAGGAAACGAAATGGACGGCCCGTGGCAGATCTGTCATCTTGATGCGCATGATTATGGAAAAAAAGCACTCGAAGCCATCAAGATGATGAAGTGGACAGACGACTCGATTAAATGCGTTGTCTGCGGAAGTGCTGCTTCTACGATGCCGACCTATCCTGAGTGGGATAGAATCGTTTTAGAGCACACATACGACATGGCCGACTATATTTCTATACATAGATACTTTGAAAATCTCGGTGACGATGATGATTTTCTTGCAAGCTTCTATGACATGGATCAGTTTATAAAAACAAGTACGGCAACATGCGATTACGTAAAGGCATTAAAGCGAAGCAAAAAAACAATGATGCTTTCGTTTGACGAATGGAACATCTGGTATCAGAAAAATCAGACTGAACACGGATGGGAAAAAGCGCCTCGTCTTCTCGAAGATAATTACAATCTTCTTGATGCCCTCGCATTCGGCGGAATGGTAATTACTCTTTTAAATCACAGCGACAGGTTAAAAATTGCATGTCTCGCACAGCTTATAAATGTAATTGCTCCGATTACGACCGAGCCAAAAAAAGGTTCATTTGTTCAGACGATATATTATCCGTTTAAGGATATGTGCCGTTTTGGAAAAGGTGTTTCTCTCCAGCCGGTTGTACGGACAGAAAATAAAATTACGAAATCTTACGGCGAAGTTCCGGCGGTTGTTTTTTCTGCAGTTTACAATGAAGAAGAAAAGACCGTTACGATTTTTGCGCTCAACACTTCTAAGAACGACGACTCAGAAACAGAAATCGATCTTGCCTCGTTTGCAGATACAAAGCTTTCCTACTGGTCTGTTTTATGCGGAACTGACTTAAGCGCCAGAAATTCATTTGAAAAGCCCGACAACGTAAAGCCTGAAATTTTAAACGAGGGAGTTCTTTCTAAAGTTGAACAGAATAAGGGCGTTTATAAAATTCAGCTTAAAAAAGCATCGTGGAACGTTTTGAGATTTAATATCTGCTAAATTATCCATACATTAGTAAAGTATTCTTAATAATTGTTCACACTCAAAGCGTTTTAAATTAATATTCCTTCATTATGGAATTTACACAGGAACAAATTGACGCACTCGTTGTTAACGAAGTTGAAATCATGAAAAAAATTGCGCTCGAGTTAAACATTCGTGTGCAGCAGGTTAGCGCTGTAATCAGTCTTTTTGATGAAGGCTGTACGGTTGCTTTTATCAGTCGTTATAGAAAAGAAAAAACAGATAATCTTGATGAAGTTGCAGTTACTTCGATAGACCATCTTTTTAAATCATATAAAAATCTTGAAGAACGCCGTCTCGAAATTGTAAAGGGAATTTTTAACCAGAACAAACTTACAGAAACTCTTTACAACGCAGTTATGTCGGCAACAACTCTTTCGGCTCTCGAAGATCTCTGGGCTCCGTTTAAAAAGAAAAAGAAGACACGCGGAATGGTTGCTCAGGAAAAAGGACTTGAGCCGCTTGCAGAATTTATTCTTGATAAAAACAATGATGCTGCCGTTGAAAAGGAAGCAGAAAAATATATTAAAACCGACAACGAAGATCCGGCACTTAATGTTGAGTCTGCAGCTGACGCTCTTGCCGGAGCAAAGGACATTATTGCAGAACGCGTAAGCCAGGATACTGCAAACCGTGAAGCTGTAAAAAAGCTTTACATGTCTACTGGAAACATCGTTACAAAGGGAATCGTTCCTGAAGGGCAGACAGAAGAGCAGGCGCAAAAGACGTCGACATACCAGATGTATTGGGATTATTCTGAGCCGCTTGATCAGGTTAAGCCACATCGTATTCTTGCGATTAATCGTGCAGAACGTGAAGGCGCTCTTGATGTTACAATCGATGTTGATGTTGATGCGGCTGTTGCAGAGCTTCAGAAAAAAGCAGAGATAAATAATAAATATCACAGTGAGGCAATCGAAGACGGTGTCGTACGTCTTTTGTCGCCTGCGGTTGTTCGTGAAATTAGAAGTGATGAGGCTGACCAGGCAGATGATCACGGAATCGGTGTATTCAGTGAAAACCTAAAAAATCTTTTGATGACTCAGCCGATTAAAGGAAGCCGTGTTCTTGGTGTTGACCCTGGTTACAGAAACGGAACTAAATGTGCAGCCCTCGACGAAACAGGAAAATATCTTGGCTTCTTTAAAATATTCCAGGAGATAAATCCAAAAGGAGCTTATGATTTAATCAACGAAGCAGTTGATAAATATGACATTCAGGTTATTGCTGTAGGAAACGGAACAGGAAGCCATGAAGTTCAGGAAATTGTTAGTAAAGTAATAAGCGAAAACTATGCAGATTCAGATGTTAAATATACGGTTGTAGATGAGTCTGGGGCTTCGGTTTATTCAGCATCGCCTGTTGCAACAGAAGAATTTCCTGACCTTGATGTTATGGTTCGTGGTGCAATTTCTATGGGCCGCCGCTTGCAGGATCCGCTTGCAGAGCTTGTAAAGATTGATCCAAAGGCAATCGGTGTTGGTCTTTACCAGCATGATGTTAATCAGAAAAAACTTGCAGACCAGCTTGATGAAGTTGTAAGTTCAGTTGTAAATAATGTCGGAGTAAATTTAAATACTGCTTCGTATATGCTTTTAAAATATGTATCCGGAATTACTACAACAACTGCAAAAAAAATCGTTGCATACCGTGACGCAAACGGAAAGATTAAAAATCGTGAAGAGCTTAAAAAAGTTCCGGGTCTTGGTCCAAAAGCTTTTGAACAGTGTGCAGGATTTTTAAAGATTGCAGAAAGTGATGATCCGCTTGATAATACATGGGTTCATCCGGAAAATTATAATGCGGCACGCGAAGTTCTTCCGCTTATTCAGAAGGGAGAAAAAGTTCCTGCTTCTTTAATAAAAGAAATTTCAGAAAAATATAATATCGGTGAAACAACTGTAAACGACATTGTAAGTGAGCTCCAGAAACCAAACCGCGATCCTCGTGACGGATACCCGGCTCCGATTATGCAGAAGGGTGTAGTCCAGTTTGAAGATCTTAAAGAAGGAATGAAGGTAACCGGAAAAATCAAAAACGTTGTTGACTTTGGTGCTTTTGTTGATATAGGTCTTCATGAAACTGGATTGATTCACATAAGTGAATTGAGTGACGAGTTTGTTGAAAATCCGATGGATGTTGCAAAAGTCGGTGACGTTCATGAGTTTACTATCATTGCTCTTGACCGCGACCGCCGCCGCATCAGCCTTTCGTTAAAAAGCGATGCGGCCAGCCGCATTGAGCAC
>CAJORB010000103.1:0-13405 GCA_905236565.1 uncultured Treponema sp.
ACACTAATTCAAATCCCGACAGTGCGCGAAACCCGGTCGCCGTTTCAAATTCCGATAACGCGCCATCTAAAAACTACTCTGACTTAAAAAAAATTGAAGGACTTTTTTCTGTCCTCTCACCTTTTTCTCCGGACCAGTCAGGCGCTTCTTCTGTCTTGTACGAATACGAAGGGCTCAACGTCATCTGTGACGCAGGTGGCTGCGCAGGAAACGTAAGCGGCTTTGATGAACCGCGATTCGGGAAAATAAAATCGTACATGTATTCTGCAGGGCTTCGCGATATGGACGCCATCATGGGCCGCGATGATGTCCTCTTTGAAAAAATCAAAGACGAATCTTTGTGTTCAGATTCAAAATTTGCAGCCCTCATCGGAACTCCCGTTCCTAATGTAATCGGAACAGACTTTAAAGCCTATAAAAGAATTGCCGAAAAGAGTCTTGATATTCCGTTTATATATGTAAAGACAACGGGAATGCAGCATTACGATACTGGAGAAGAAAAGGCGTACTGTGCACTTCTTGAAGAATTCTGTTTTAAAAACTCAGCTGCGGCCGATACTCAGGAAAACACAGCCAGAATAAAAAACACAGTCGGAATCTGGGGCTTAACCCCGCTTGAACTTTTGAGCATAGACACTCTGGGCTCGATTAAAAAAGCAGTTCAGAAAAAATACAGTGCAGAAAAGTCAATCGTCTTTGGATTTAAAGACTGTGATGTATTTACAGATTTTAAAAATGCAGCAACTCTGATTCAGAACATAGTTCTTTCTCCTTCGGGATTAAAGCCTGCAGAATTATTAAAAGAAAAATATGGCATTCCTTACGAAATTGATTTTGATATTTTATTCGATGAAGAAGTTGCTTCGATAAATGCAGAAGATTTTAAAGATAAAAATAAAATTTTAATTCTTCATCAGCAGGTTATGGCAGAATCATTAAAACAAAAGCTTTTAAAACAGATTCCAGGGATGAAAATCGATACAGCAACATTCTTTATGTGCAGCGAAAAAATTTCTAAATCAACAACCGCAATAAAAGAAGAATACGAACTTTTTGAACTTATCAAAAATAATGAATATGACGCTGTAATAGCAGATCCGATTTTTAAACGCCTTTTAAGTCAGGCAGATTTTAAAGGAAAGTTTTTTGCACTTGCGCACTATGCAGTCTCGGGACAGCTTTACGAACCAAAGCTTTGCGGCAAAAAATTTATTCTTAACGCGGAGGATTTATGAAAGAGTGTCATTTAATCCGCGTTTACGGAATCGTTCAGGGAGTTGGATTTCGTCCTTTTGTTGCAAGAACCGCATCAGCATGCAAAATCGCAGGAAGTGTATGCAACAAAGGTCCTTATGTAGAAATCTACGCTGAACAGACTAAAGAAAACATTGACCTCTTTTTAAAAAAATTAAAGGACGAAGCACCAGAACGCTCGGCAATTTTAAAAATCCAGGATACAGAAATTAAGCTTATAAATTTTTCTGACTTTAAGATAATTGAAAGTCAGAAAGTTAAAGGAGATATTTTTGTTTCTCCCGATATTGCACTCTGTGAAAAATGCAAAAAGGAACTTCTCGATAAAAACGACAGAAGATATTTACATCCTTTCATAAACTGTACTGCATGCGGACCTCGTCTTACGATTCTTGACTCGATGCCTTATGATAGAGTCAGAACAAGCATGAAAAATTTCCCGATGTGTCCTGAATGCAATTACGAATACACTCACGAAGAAACAAGAAGATATCACGCACAGCCTGTCTGCTGCAATAAATGCGGACCAGAACTTTATATAATAGAAAAAAACGCAGAAATTTCTACAAAAGGAAACGGCGCGATAACATACTGCAGAAAATTAATCAGTGAAGGAAAAATAATTGCAATAAAAGGAATCGGCGGTTTTCATCTTTGCTGTGATGCAACAAACGAAGAAGCTGTAAGCAGGCTTAGAAAATTAAAGCACAGACCTCAAAAACCTTTTGCAGTTATGGCAAAAGATATTTCCTGCGTTAAAAAGCAGTGCGAGCTTCTTGAAACTCAACATGCAATCCTCAACGGACCACAAAAACCGATCCTTCTTCTTAAGAAAAAAGAAGACACGATTCTTGCACCGTCTGTCGCACCGGATAACCCTAATGTCGGAATTATGATTCCGTATGCACCGGTCCAGGTTTTGATTTTTAATTATCCGGGTGAATACAAAATTTCTGATTATCTTATAATGACGAGCGCAAATCCAAGCGGCGCACCAATCTGCTGTAATGACAAAGAGGTTATAAAATACATTCTCCCAATCTGCGACGCAGTTCTTTCCAATAACCGCGAAATAAGAATGAGATGCGACGATTCTGTAATGTCGTGGCATGAAAACAAGCCTTACATGATAAGAAGATCACGCGGTTACTCTCCGATTCCGTTTATGTTAAGTTCTGATGACAGCCAAAATTTAACAAAAGAAAAATCTTCTGTCGAAAATAAAGCAAAATCAATTCTTGCAATCGGTGGAGAATTAAAAAATACATTCTGCATTTCGAAAAACGATTTATTCTACCCCTCACCTTATATCGGAGACCTTGCAGATGTAAGAAGCGTAGAAACACTTAAAAACGAAATCGAATTATTTTCTTCTCTCTTAGAAGTAAAACCTGATGCAATCGTATGCGACATGCATCCTAAATATAATTCAACTTTAGTAGCCGAAGAACTTTCATCAAAGTTCAATATCCCGCTTTATAAAGTCCAGCATCATTTTGCTCACGTCGTATCATGTATGGCAGAAAATAATTTTACAGACAAAGTAATCGGCGTGTCATTCGACGGAACAGGCTACGGAAATGACGGCTCAATCTGGGGCGGTGAATTTCTTTTATGCGATACAAAAGATTTTACAAGGCTAGGCTCTGTAGAGCCGTTCTTCCAGGCCGGAGGCGACTTATCATCAAAAGAAGGCTGGCGCATTGCGGCGGCAATCTTATCTGACGCGTCAGATAAGTATTCTGCGCTTGACTTCTGTTCAAAAGAAGAGTTTTCGGTAATAAAAAAACTTGTTTCGATGAAAATGAATGGAGTTGTTTCTACAAGCGCAGGGCGTCTTTTTGACGCCGCCGCCGCAGTTTTAGGAATAAGAAAAGCTTCTACATACGAAGGCGAATCTTCGTGCTGTCTTGAGTTTAATGCAGAAAGCCTTCTCGATAATGATGGACAGCTTTCAGAAAAAAATTCTGAGTTAATCGAAAAACTTTATGATGAGTTTAAGTTACTTGCAGGTTCTTCTTTTATTCAGCTTAAAGAAAACTTTTTTACGCTAAAAACAGATTTACTCATGCACTTTATCGCAGACAAAAAACTTGAAGGCTTTGACTCATCAGTTCTTGCTTTTTTATTCCACAAAATTTTTGCAGGAATGATATTCGAAGGCTGTGTTTATTCAGCAGAAAAAACAGAAGTAAAAACAATCGCTTTAACAGGCGGTGTAATGCAGAACATTCTTCTTCTTAATCTTTTAGAAAAAGAATTAAGAAAAAAAGATTTTAATATTTTAATTCATTCAATGATACCGGCAAACGACGGAGGCATCTGTCTTGGTCAGGCCGTTATCGGGAGGTCACTATGTGTGTAGGATTGGCAGCTCAGGTAAAAAAAGTAAGCGGCGGAACTGCAGTAATTGATGCAGGCGGCGCTACAAAATCAATCAGCGCAGAACTTATCGAAAATCTCGAACCTGGAGATTATGTAATGGTTCACGCAGGAATTGCAATTGCGAAAATTGACAAACCTGAAACAGATGAAAATTAATTCTCGGAGAACCAGATGAAAGAATTAAACGAACTTATCGAACACATTAAAAATTATTCGGGTAAAAACATAAAGATAATGGAAGTCTGTGGAACTCATACTCATGAAATTTTCAGACAGGGAATAAGAAACATTCTTCCTTCAAATATTACCCTCATTTCTGGCCCGGGATGTCCTGTATGTGTTACACCGAACAGTTTTATCGACGAAGCAATTGCGCTCGCTCTTGAAAATAACTGCACTATAACGACATTCGGGGATTTGGTCAGAGTTCCGGGAAGCCAGATGAGTCTTGCAGAAGCTCGCGCAAAGGGTGCAAAAATAAATGTAGTTTATTCACCGCTTGATGCAGAAAATTATGCAAAAGAACATCCGGATGAACAGGTTGTTTTTCTTTCTGTAGGTTTTGAAACTACAGTTCCTGCAAATGCATTAAGCGTCCTTCATGCAAAAAAAGACGGCCTTGATAATTATTCAATCTTAACTTCAAATAAAACGATGGATAACGCTTATGCTGCTTTAAAAGATTCTGCAGACGCATTTTTGTATCCGGGTCATGTAAGTGTAATTACCGGAACTGCAATTTATGACAGATTAAAAGAAGAAGGAATCTCGGGCGTCGTATGCGGTTTTACAAGCCATGAAATTCTTTCTGCAATATGCGCGATAATCGACAATGTAGAAACAGGAAAACCATTTTTCTTAAACTGCTATCCTTCTGTCGTAAAACCAGAAGGAAATCCTGCAGCATTAAAAATAATTCACGACATGATGAAAAGCTGCGATGCAACATGGCGCGGTCTTGGAGTAATAAAAAATTCAGGGCTTGAATTAAACGATGAATATGCAAACTTTGATGCAAGAAAAAAATATAATCTTAGAAAAATCGAAGGCAAACAGAATCCTGCATGCAGATGCGGTGAAATACTTCAGGGAAAATGCAGACCGGATGAATGCCCGTGCTTTGGAAAAAACTGTACGCCTGAACATCCGATCGGAGCATGTATGGTTTCAAGCGAAGGTTCATGTAGCGCATTCTATAAATACGGAGCAAACAACAGTCTTTAAGGAGAAAAATTATGAATGAATTTATTACACTGGCACACGGTGCCGGAGGAAAGCAGACTTCTGAATTAATCGGCGGCTTGTTTAAAAAATATTTTGCAAATAAAAATCTTACTGCAGACGATGCAGCTGTCGTTGACTTTCCTGTTAATCAGAATGAAAGTGCAAAGCTTGTAATGACGACAGACGGCTTTATTGTTTCTCCTCAGGAGTTTAACGGCGGCAACATCGGTAAGCTTTCTATCTGCGGAACTGTAAACGACCTTGCATGCATGGGAGCAAAACCTCTTTATCTTACATGCGCATTCGTAATCGAAGAAGGCTTTAGCGTTTCTAAACTCGAAGAAATAGTAAAGGCAATGGGAAAAACTGCAGAAGAAGCCGGCGTTCAGATTATTGCAGGCGATACAAAAGTTGCAGGTAAAGGTCAGGTAGACGGAATTTTTATAACAACGACAGGTGTTGGTCAGCGCCTTAATGGAGTTGCAACAGGCGGAGCTCTTGCAAAAGACGGCGATGTTGTAATCATTACAGGTGACATAGGACGACACGGCTGCTGCATTCTGCTTGCACGAAACGAATTTGGAATCGATGCAGATGTAAAAAGTGACTGCGCTCCTTTAAGCAACAGTGTACTCGCCCTTCTCGATGCTACAAAAGATGTTCATGTAATAAGAGATGCAACACGCGGCGGAGTCGGAACAGTATTATACGAAATTGCAGAACAGAGTAATGTAAGCATTCATCTTGATCAGGACAAAGTTCCTGTAAGCAGCGAGGTAAAAGGCGTATGCGGAATGCTCGGACTCGAACCGCTTTATCTTGCATGTGAAGGACGCCTTGTAATTTTTGCACCGGAATCTCAGGCAGATGCAATTTTAAATTCACTTAAAAAACAAAAATACACAGAAGGCGCATGTATAATCGGAAAAGTTTCTTCTGACAACCCTGGACGCGTAATCGTAGAAACAGAAATCGGAAGTAAAACAATGCTTCCACCTCCGGGCGGAGAACTCCTCCCTCGAATCTGTTAAATTGTAAAATCGCGCGATTAGATTTTACAGACACTAAACAAGGAGACACCAATGTATAAAATTGCAGTATATGGAAAAGGCGGAATCGGAAAATCAACGACAGTTTCAAACATGTCGCGTGCGCTTGCTTTACAGGGTTATAAAGTCCTTCAGATTGGATGCGACCCTAAGGCAGATTCAACCGCAAACCTTACAGGCGGCAAAAGAATCGAAACCGTTCTTGATCTTATCAGAAGAAAAAACCAGAACATTTCACTTAACGAACTTATCACTGTAGGTGATGGCGGCGTTCTCTGTGTAGAAGCCGGCGGTCCAACTCCAGGACTTGGCTGTGCAGGCCGCGGAATCATAAACGCCCTCGAACTTCTCGAAGAAAAAAAAGCATACGAGGTTTATGAACCAGATGTTGTTTTCTACGACGTACTCGGTGATGTTGTTTGCGGCGGATTTTCCATGCCGATGAGAGATGGTTATGCAGACAAAGTTTTTGTCGTAACAAGCGGCGAAGCAATGGCAATTTACGCTGCAATGAATATCGCGCTTGCAGTAGAAAATTTTAAAGACCGTGGTTATGCAACACTCGGTGGAATAATTTTAAACCGCAGAAATGTTCCTGACGAGGATGCAAAAATTCAAAAGCTTTCAGAAGATACCAATGCGCCTGTTGTAGGAAAACTCACATTCAGTCAGACAGTCCGTGAGGCAGAAGCGCTTCATAAAACTGTCGTAGAAGCTTTCCCTGACAGCGACATGGCAAAAGAATATATCGAACTTTCAAAGGCAGTTCTTGAACATACAAAAAAATGAATGAAATTATAATAAAGGCTAAAGACCTTGATAAAAACGAAGTTTTCTCAGGTGGAGTCGAGTATTCTTCTCCCGCACGCGGAAAGTGGACTATCGCACATCTTTCGATGCTGATTCCTCATTCACATCAGATTTACATCGGCGCAATCTGTTGTCTTCGCGGTGTTGTTCTTTCTGCTGCAGAGTTTAATGGTCTTGACCGCTATTCAATGATTCACATAAAAGACTTTGACATGGTCGATACAAGCATGGAAGGTTTTATCATCGATGGAGTTACAGACATTCTTTCCAATTTAAAAGAAATTCCTCCATGCGTTCTTTTATATACAACATGCATCCATCACTTTGTTGCATGCGATATGAATCTTGTTTTCAGAACTTTAAGAGAAAGATTTCCCAAAGTTGATTTTGTTGACTGCTACATGACTCCTACAATGAGAAAAAAAGTTGCACCTGATGATCTTATGCGAAGCCAGCTTTACGCAGCACTTGAAGTTAAAGAAAAAAATCCAAAGCAGATCAACATAATAGGAAACTGCTACGCAAAATCTCACGACTCAGAACTTTATACACTTCTTGAAAAAAACGGCTACACGATAAAAGATATCTGTACATGCAAAACCTATCAGGAATACAAATCGATGGCAGAAAGTTCCTTAAATCTTTACATGCTTCCGCAGGCAACCCTTGCAGTTCAAAAACTCGAAAAGCGTCTTAACCAAAAAAGCATTTACATTCCGCAAGTTTATACGTTTGATAAAATTGAACAGAACCTTACCCTTCTTTCTTCTTCATTAAACCTTACAGAATCGATTGATATAGAAAGTTTAAAGCAAAAAGCTAAAGATAAAATTGAACAGACTAAAAAAATTCTTTCTGACGTACCGATTGCAATTGATTACACTGCAACAAACAAGCACGTAAACCTTGCACGCTTTTTACTCGAAAATAATTTTAACGTTTTTAGAATTTACACAGATGTAATTCATCCAGAAGAAAACGACGACCTTAACTGGATTAAAAATAATTACCCTGACTTAGAGTTTTCACCGACAATCGATTATCGCTGCCGATTTATAAATTCTCTTTCCAGAAAAAGTACTGATAAAAAAATTGCAATCGGCCAGAAAGCAGCATATTTTCTTAATACAGAACATTTTGTAAACCTCATCGAAGATTCAGATCTGTCGGGCTTTGACGGAATCTGCAGACTATGTGATTTACTTATTGATGCATTCAATAATAAAAAAGATATGAGAAACCTCATCCAGGTTAAAGCATGGGGGTGCGAAGCATGAAAAGAGTTTCTTACAGACTTTCTGCATATTCTTCGGATCTTTTCGGAGTAGCCTCTGCATTATTTGAACTCGGCGGGCTTACTGTAATCCATGATGCTTCCGGGTGTAATTCAACTTATACGACACATGACGAACCTCGCTGGTACGACATGGACTCGATGGTATATATTTCTGCCCTTACAGAAAGTGATGCCGTAATGGGAAATGATAAAAAAATAATCGACGATATAATCCGGACTGCAAAAGAATCAAAGCCAAAATTTATTGCGCTTACTTCAAGCCCGCTTCCTATGATAATGGGAACTGACTTTAAAGGAATTGCACGTCTTATTCAAAAGCACACCGGAATCGAAACCATGGGCTTTAATACAAACGGAATGAACACATATGACGCTGGAATTTCTGAAAGCCTTGCAGAGCTTGCTCTCCGTTTTTGCAAAAACAGTGATTCTAGCAGCAGCCCGCGCGACAACTCAGCCTCCGCATCAAAAAGCTCACATAAAAAAATAAATCTTCTCGGCATTACGCCGCTTGATTTTTCGATTAACGGAAATGCAGAAGCACTCAAAAAATATTACGAAAGCCAGGGCTATGAAGTTCTTTCTACATGGGCAATGGGAAACACACTGGAAGAACTCATATACGGCGCACAGAACGCAGACTTAAATATCGCAGTCACTCTTGCAGGAATAAAAACTGCGCGCGTTTTAAAATCGATTTACGGAACGCCATTTATAACCGAGTGCCCGATTGGAAAAAATTTTACTTCGTTTTACAAAAAAGAAAACAATACATCCAGACCGTGCCCAGGCAAAAAAACACGAAATGAAAAAGTCGTAATCATAGGCGAAGGCCTGATTTCACTTGAACTTAAAGCCTGCCTCATAAAAGATTTCGGCTTTAATGACGTTAAAATCATCTCCCCATTAAAACTTGCAGGGCAGATTTTCGAAGACGATATAAACCTTACAGATAAAGAATTCCTTTCAAAAAGCGATTATTTTATCACAGATGAGGAAGAAGATATTGCACAAATATCACAAAATGCTGATATAATAATAGCAGATCCGCTTTACAACAGAATTTGTACATACGGCAAAAAAGCATCAGAGATTAAAACACGATTTATTTCATTCCCGCACGATGCTTATTCCGGCAGAATCTTTCATGATGAACTTCCGGAATTTATTTTTGATGGAACAGATAACTGGCTTAAAGATTATCTGGGGGAGGCAGAATAATGCTTAAAAAACAGGAATGGTTTGAAAGCGAAGAGTTCTGGAAAAACTACGGACCAATCATGTTCGATGCAAGCCATTGGGCAGAAGCACCGGGCATCGCAGAATCAATCTGTAAAATTGCAGGCTTAAAAAAAGGCAACACGGTTTTAGACGCAGGCTGCGGACCTGGAAGAATCGCCGTTGAGTTTGCACTTAAAGGATTAAAAGTAACGGGCGTTGATTTAATTCAGGCTGAACTTGACGCTGCAAAAGAAACTGCTGACGATGAAAAAGTAAAACTTAATCTCGTAAAAGCAGACCTAAGGGAATACACGACAGACAAAAAATTTGACTGCGCAGTAAACCTTTACACAAGCTTCGGTTACTGCGAATCAATCGAAGACGATTTAAAAATCCTCAAACACATTGCAGACGCATTAAAGGACAACGGCTTTTTCGTAATGGAATGTACAAGCCGCGAAATAGCAGTAAGATATTTTACCGAAGGCGAATGGTTTGAACGCGCAGGAAAAACAGTTTTAACAGAATTCAGCGTAGAAGGTGCATGGGAAGGCCTTCGCTCAAAATGGATTTTAATCGACAACACGACAGGGAGAAGAATCGAACACGAGTTTGTTCAAAGGCTCTACTCTGCAGTTGAATTAAAACGAATGATGCTTGCAAGCGGGTTTAAGTCTGCAGAGATTTACGGTGATTTTAATTTTGCGCCTTACAATCAGAACGCAGCTACAATGGTAATCGTCGCAAGAAAATAAACTGCACATTTTTTGACGCAGGCGTTGTTCTGCGTCATTTTTTTCGATACTACTTTAGCATTATTGCGGTAAGCATGTGCTCCCTTTTTTGATGAGTTCTTCTGAACGAACAGAGCTTTTCATCTTCAATTGTGCATCTGCTTACCGTAAATATTTTTTCTTTCCTAAGCCCGCATTTAAGCAAAGTTATTTCAATCGCTTTTCCAAGGTCAAGAAGATATTTTTCTGAATCACGCGGAATAAAAAAAGAACCAGTGTCACTTCCAAAAAGCATCTTAAACTCTTCAATTAACTCACTTCCAACTTCATAACATTCTTTACATGCACAAGGTCCGATTACAGCAATTAAGTCCGCCGGATCCGATTCATAATTTAAAGTAAACTTACTTACCGCATTTTTACATATCATCTTTGCAGTTCCGCGCCAGCCGCTGTGAACAATACCGCACGCTTTTTTTACAGGATCAAGAAAATAAACCGGAACACAGTCTGCTTCAAAAGAACATAAAAGAAGTCCCTTTTCATCCGTAACAAGAGCGTCATATTCTCTTAATTCAAGAGAGCGCGTAACACCTTCGCCGGCTTCTTTTTTAGAAACAACACGAACAATATCTGTATGAGTCTGATCTGCCGTACACATAGATTCAGGCTTAACGCCAAGAACTTCAGAAAGCTTTTCGTAGCTTTCTTTATAACCAGGATTGCTCATTTTCCATGCGAGAGTATCATTTGTCGTGTAAAATGCATGTACAAGATTTGTCTTATCAAGAACATCAATCGAAAAATATTTTATCTTTTCATCATGAAAAATTGAATCAGTATAATTCATTACACTACTTCGTCTGCAACAATTTTAATTCCGTTTCGACCCTTATTTTTTACTTCGTAGAGAGCTTTATCTGCATTCTCCATTGATTTTTCAAGGTCTCTGGTATTTGTAATAAACCCACCGATACTACATGTAGACGAATATTCTTTTCCGTAAGAAATTCTTGTAATCTCTGTTGCAATAAGATCAGCCTTTTTCTTTGCAAGTGAAACATCAGAAATGTTTTTAAGCATTACAAGAAATTCGTCACCGCCAAATCTTACAGCAATATCACCTACCCTGCAGTTTGACTTTATAACAGATCCTACCTTGCTTAAAATATCATCTCCTTCAAGATGTCCGAAATTATCGTTAATATATTTAAACTTATCAAGGTCAATAAACAGAAGAACATAATAAATTCCGTCATCTTTTGCATTAAGATACTTATGCATTATTTCTGTTCCAGAAGTCTTATTATAAATTCCGGTAAGTTTATCAAACTGGCCTTCATAAATAATTGTTTCTACTTCTTCCATTGCAGACTCAAGCTTTTTCTGCTGAATCATTTTATTCTTTTCTTCAAGTTGCTGAGCCTTAATCTTTTCATCAATATTTTCAATACCGATTACAATAGAATTAACAACATCATCATCACCTTTAACCTTTACAATTTTAGCCTCGTAATATTCATAACCTGTATCTGTTGTAATCTTATACTTTTTCGTAATATAAGTTCTGTCATGCAAAAGATGCATAAGGCTTTCTTTAGAACAGAACTCCAGCATTTCAATTCTATCAAGCTCGTCCGTAATAAGATGATTGATATAATACTTATACGCTTTTTCATATTTAAGTTTCTTTTTAAGATTGTATCCGTACATTTTTTTCATACGTTCATCAAGACGGTAAGGAGTAAGCATATCATCCTTTACATCAATATGAAATACAGAAGCGTACTCAACTGCAAGAGCTTCGATTACAGCACCGCTTGCAGCTTTTTCCTGTTCCATCCTTCGCTTTCTAAGAAGTTCACTGTAAATAAGAAACGAAACTGTTTTTGCAATCGTAATATCATGAAGATATTCTTTTGAGTTTTCAATTTCAATCATTCCGATAATCTGACCTTCTGCAATAAGCGGAACAACCTGGATATTCTTTATTTTATTCTGCTGAACAAACAGCCTGAAGAACGCAGTTTTAAAAGTTGTCTTTTCTGTAACATTAAGATAATATTCGCCGTCGTTATAACAGTAACCGACAAGCATTTCTACGATTGAAGACGGAATCGACTCAATTTCATCTGCAATTGAGTCAACACCATTAGCAAGCCATTCGCTTTCTGCTTTAACTCCCTTTTTATCATCAGTCAACTGAAAAAGCAGGACACGATCAGCAATATAATAATTTGCAAGAAGTCCGATTAAAGTATTTATCGTTTCATCCGGAACAGAATTTCTGTAAAGAACATTTGAACACGCATCAAGAATATCTTTCTGCTGATGACGAAGAAGTTCGCGCGAAAATCTTTCACGTTCACGAACAACTTCAAAAATAAAAATAGAAAAACATGAAAGCATATATCCGATTGAGTAGTACGGAATATTAGGATACAAAAGCTGCAGAAATCCTGTAAAAATCGGAATAAGACAGAAAAGTACGATTGAATAGCTTAACTTTCTGTTTTCTTTTTTAAATTTCGTAAACGCACATATCGAAATAATAAACGCAACAAAAAAATAAATATAATCAAGAACATAAAGAGTTTTTACGAAAGAATCGATTCCGCGTGTATAACGTCTATCTGTTCCGACATAAAAAATTGCACCCGAAGAAAAATTATAAAATAAAAGGGCGGTCTCAATTACAAGTGGAACAACTAAAACAAGATATACAAATCTTCTATACTTTAATTTATAGCCTGAATATGCAATAACAAAAACAAGAAGGGCAAATGCAACGACAGTAGATGAAAAATAAAAAAGGGTCGTTGCAAAAACAATCCAGTCAGACGAAAGAATCGTACCGGATACAACAAGCCCCCAGAAAATATCAATAAGGCAGAATATTACCGTAACGCCAATCAGATAATCAAAATACTTTTTTCTTTCGTTCTGATTCTGGTCTTTTCTTCCCTGTACTATTATAAGCAGCAGAATTAAAAGACTTACCGCACCTACAAGTACATACTGTATATCAAGCATAAAAACAAACCCCTCATACCCAATTATAAAGGGAAAATCTGCATTTAGTCGAGTTCAAATTGAACAAAATTCAAATCTTTAAATAATCTGTGAAAGCCTGTATGCGTTTTCGTAAAAGACCTTTTCCATTTTATCTGCATAGGCTTCATTAAGAATATCAAGCTGTTTCATAGTCTCAAAAAGCGTTTCATTACCGCCAAAAATCACTTCAGAATAGCCCTTTTCGCGAAGCTGCTTTGCCGTAAGGTTTTCTATCTGGTTTACGTATCCAACAAAATCTTCGCCCGAAAGCCTTTCAAGAGCCTTTTCATCCAGAAGCGGAAACTTAAGGTTCATCACGTTTTTAAAGCCCTTATGTCCCGCACGACGCCCGTTACAAGAACCGCCGGCATCATCCA
>CAJORB010000104.1:0-3147 GCA_905236565.1 uncultured Treponema sp.
ATGCCCATCTCGTCCATCGCCTCTTTTATGAGGGAGACGGTTTTTTCTGCATCTTCCTGTTCGACTCCGTAGATGTTTCCTTCAGTAAGGAGAAAGATTCTCTCGAATATCGAGATTAGGGAATTATTATGTTTGTATGGAGTTATTTTTGCCAGATTAATTCCCTTCTTCTTTCCATTTCTTGGTATTGTATCAGCACTTTCAGATATTCCGCATCAGATAATCCCATCGTATTATATTCAAGCTGATGTTCTACCCTCTTTCTTATTTCGTCCATCAACTCTCTATATTCTCGTTCCGTTAATTTGTATTTTTTTCCTTCAAAATTGATTTCCCTGTACTTTTCAGGATTGTATTCTATGATTTTTTCTACTTGTTCGGCTTCTTTTTCCAGTTCTTCTTTACTTTTCTGCCCTTCAAGTATATCATCTTTGTTTTGCTGTACATGAGTCAATTCATGAGCGAGTGTTTTTCTTCCTTCTTCCGTCTCTGGCTTGTATGCTTTCGTGCTGAAGTAGATTGTTGCGCCAATAGTAAGGGCAGTTGCATGATATGCCCGTGTCAGTTCGTCTGAATATGCGCCATACATTATTTTTACATTTTCAAGATTGCTGCCTGTCTTTTGGTTGTATTCGTTGAGTGTTGTCGTTTCTATGGGAACAGCCCTGTCGTTGTTGCGTTGGGAGATTCTTCTCAGGTGTGCCTCAACGAGGGAGTATTCCATGAAGTCCGAGTCTTTCTGCTTCTCTATGTAGCTTTTTTTCTGTTTTCTTAGACAATCTTTATATACCTCATTTTCAGTTATGGAATAGAGGTACTGATATAGTTTTTTTTGCTCTTCTGTCATGGGGAGTTCTCCGCTTTTCAAATAAACATTCTACAATTTCTTATCCCACTCGTCTTGGAGAGTTTGATCCCATTCAAAAGTCATATCAAAGTGACCATTACTATCTAATGTATAAACTGCTCTATTCCATGGTGCGAAATTTATTTTATCCGCATTATTATGGAATTTTATTATAGATATCATGGTATCTCTTGTTAAATCACAATCTAGATTATTTTTCCATTCACCATTTATTTGATATTTTGCAGTAGTTCCAACATGATTATTACTACATTCAATATTAAGCTCTATTTTATCCCACTTACAATTAAGTGAATTATTAAGCTCATTTCCAATAGCTTTATAAATATCTTCCATAATATACATATTTAGGTCTCCTTACTCATTTAAAAACAATTTTTTATTTCTAATTCCATCAATATAGTAGATTACCTCAAAATCTGTTGGTCTGCGTGTGCTATTATAATTAATTTTAATGTCTACTTCTATTTTTTTTCCTTTTTCCAAAGCTTTTTTCCATTCATTTTCCATCGCTTTCCAATCACCACGATTTAAAGTTTGTGTTTGAGGAACATAATTTATTTGTTCGCCAGGACCATTGAAAATCTGAGCAATAATATGTCCTCCATCATCTACTCCTTTTATTCCTTCCTTTAACTCTACAGATTTTCCTTGTTGATATGTATTTCGACCTTTTGTTTGAAACTCAAGTTTTCCCTTTACATTATCAACTCGTCCAAATTTATCTGTATGATAATTATAACTATCTACTTTGTATATTGTATTTGGTTCAAGGTCAGTATTCAATACCTTATTCCAGTCTCCTTTTTTACCAGAGCGTTCATTAATTATCTCGGCATCCTTTACAACCTCATCTAAGAGTTTCTTTTCTTCGCTTTTTACAGAAACATCAGCAAGAACCAACGAAGTCTTCTTTGCACTTTCAGCCATTGTTTCTGAAATCTGTATTTCCGTGAGGGCTGGTACTGCGGTGGAGGTTGAGGAGGCGATTTCCTTCATGGCGGCAGACGGCAGAGCCTTCGTTCCTGACTGGACAATCGCTTTTGTCTCTCCCTTCAAGAGCTGTATCCTTGCGGTATGCACATTTTTCATCGTGCATTTGCTCAAGAATACTTCTATCGTGCCAAGTCCGAAAATTATCAGTCCCTCATGAATGAGTTCTCCTCCATGTCTTAAAGCATCTTCTGAGCCAGCATTCTTTACAGTTTCAAAACCTTGTGCGACCTTTGTGAAGCCGTCATTTATATTCCTGCATCCGTCGGCAAGAGACATCAGGATAAGGATAGCTGAAGCTATTTCTCCGCATGAGATAATCAAAGCTGCAATAAACAGTATCATTGGAATTGAATTCCAAAGACTTTTTGCGAGTGCCCCTATATCAATTTCCCGCTTCCATTTAACCATTTCAAGGGCTTTTTTAAGCTTTTCAAATGTAGACAAACTTGCAATTTTCTCATCAACATCATTTACAAACTGTTCAAATTCGATTACATCATATAAGGTCTTTGTAAGCCCGGTGTCATTATATATCTTTGCCCTTATTTTATATTCTCCAAGTTTTACAGCTTTCAGTTGTATTTCAAATGGATTCGCATCAGAAATCAGCGAAATAATCGGCCAGTCAGTAGCGGCATTTTTCATTGTGTTCACAAGTTTAAAAATCCGTTTCTCCTTTTTTGCCGTTGCTTCGTCAAAATTACCGCCTACATCTTCTACTTCCCATTCCACATCATACAAACCCTTGTTCAATATGTTATTTGCATCAATCCTTTCCGCCTCTCCCACATTGTAAGTCACTATTCTTCCTAATTCGACTTCTGCAAAGGAAGTTATCCGTTGGGCATCGCTTGTAATGAAAAAATTGGTATTTACGATTTTCTTAATTCTTTCGACATCCTGGACTTTTAGTTTTAGTAATTTATTCAGTTTTATGCATACATCGGAATATCGAATCAGATTGTCATTCTCCATATTTAGAAAGAAACTTGGGTCTGAAACAGCTTTCTCTATTAACGACTTGGTTTCACTGTTTTTCTCCATATAGTCATCAGTCAAACTTTTGCCTTCAGCAGAAAGAAAATCGCGATATGTAGATGCTTTTTCAAGTTTTGCTTTATAGGCTTTAAGAATTTGTTGAATTTGATATATAGTCCGCTGTCGGGTTGCGTCTGCCATTATAAGCTCCTGCTCTCATCAGTTATGTCTTGTACCTCTTTGTCAGCGGCATAATCAATAAATTTATTTTTTATATTGCGAGAAAAGACTTCCCCGCTTCCCTC
>CAJORB010000105.1:0-17709 GCA_905236565.1 uncultured Treponema sp.
ATAGGAGAAGAATAAATTGCAGAAAATTTTTCTTTTGCAAGGCGAACAGCAGTGCTCTTTGCCTGCACTCTTCCGTTTTCTGTAAGACAGTCGTGTTCATAATCAGGTTCACCATGACGAACAAATACCAGACGCATATCGTTTCTCCTATAAAAAATTATAAAACTAGATCACAGACTTCTGCATTCGAAGCCTTTACTAAATCTGCAGGAGCAAGCTTTAACTGAACGCCGCGCGCACCTGCAGAAACGCACACTTCGTTTAAATTCATTACAGAGCTGTCAATAAAAGTGCGGTACTGTTTTTTCATTCCGATTGGAGAACAGCCTCCGCGGATATATCCTGTAAGTGCTAAAAGCTCATCCTGTTTTACAGGCGTTACAGATTTTACACCGGCTGCATTGCGCGCTTTTTTTTCATTTATCTCATGAACTGCAGACTGACAGAAAACAAGAACTTCCTTTGACTCAGATTTAAAAACAATTGTCTTAAAAACCTGCTCGGGATTTACGCCAAGCTTTTCTGCCGTACGTGAAGCAGCTCCATGCTCAAGCTCATGCTCACCGTCATCGTCATATTCTTCTGCCTTATACGGAATACCTGCTTTATCAAGTATTCTCATCGCGTTAGTTTTTTTCATTAGAATTCCTCAAGCCAAATTTACTCAAAGTATGTCACCGATTGCATTAAAATTCAATTAGTGACATACTCACATTCATGAACTGGTCAGCATTGTTTTTTACAAACAGTATATTTTTAGGAATCGGTCTTGCCATGGACGCCTTCTCTGTTTCTCTTGCAAATGGTCTTAACGAACCTCACATGAAAAAAACAAGAATGTGCTTAATCGCGTCAACTTACGGTCTTTTCCAGTTTGCAATGCCGATGACAGGCTGGCTGTGCGTTCATACTATAGTTGAATACTTTAAAAAAATTTATTTTTTAGTTCCGTGGACTGCACTTGGTCTTTTAATGTACATCGGAATTAAAATGATTATCGAAGCCTTACACGAAGACGGCGAATCAGAAAAAGAAAATGAAAAACTAAGATTTAAGACACTGATGATCCAGGGAATTGCAACATCAATCGATGCGCTTTCGGTTGGTTTTACGACTGCAGAATATGACGTGCTCATGGCATTTGTTTCTTCTCTCATAATCTGCGTCGTAACCTTTGCAATCTGCATGGCAGGACTTGCAATAGGCAAAAAAGCCGGAACACACCTGAGCAAAAATGCAGGAATCCTCGGCGGTGTAATCCTCATCGCCATCGGAATCGAAATCTTCATCAAAGGCGTGTTCTTTTAAGTTTTATCTTACTTTCAGACGCTTACCACTTAGAAACAAGCAGACCTTTTGAATCACGCGCTTTTCCGCAGGCAATTATAACCCACTCAACAAACGCCCAGATTCCAGTTATAGCCAGTAAAATAAGTGCAAAACCAGCACCTGCAAACATTTCAGGCATTCCAGAAGTTAATGGAGTTGTTTCATCTTCAATAGTTAAAGCAACCTTAAAGAAAAGCTTGAAAAAAGCAAAAACATATCCTCCGATTCCACAAACAGAAAGAACTAATTTTGTAACACCCCTTCCAATCTGTCCAAGATAAAAATTATGAACTCCGAGATGACCAAAAAAAATACCAAAAAGAAGAGCCGCAGTTCTGCTTTTAGGAGAAACCGAAGACACACCTTCTGCACCATTCACTTCTGCTCCGCATCCAGGACAAAATTTTGCACCGTCCTCTACTTTTGTTCCACATTTTTCACAATACATACCACTTTCCTCTCAAAATCAAATTGATTCTCTCCTTTTTTTCATACTGAATAAGTGTAATTTACCATAATAGTTTTTGCAAGAAAAAAACCTTTCCCATGTCCAAATTTGCATTTTTTTACAATATATAGGATAATGGATATAATGGAGTAAGGGATATGTCGGATAAAGCGTTTTCACAACAGGTAATTTCAACAATCGATAAAAAAATCGAGTTTTACAATAAGGAAATCCTTGTTAAACTGCTCGAAAACTACAGGCTTCTTCATACATGTGTAAAAAATCTCATCGATGCGCTTGTTCAGAAGTCAATCATAAAACCAGACCCTTACAAGCTCGAAAAAAAGATTTCTGACATCGAAATTCTTCCTAACGAACCATTCGTAGATTCTGAACGTGCCCTTGTTATCGGAACAAGAATCTCTGACTACGAGGGAATCCTCGATTTCGTAAGCACTTATTATAAATTTTCAATCGAAAACCTTACATTTCCTAAAATCAAGAAATTTGTTGAATTTAATAATACGTTCAACTGGCATTCTTTTACCGTATCAAGCCCTTTTGCAAATACACGCGGTCTTGCAATCCTCTTAAACGAAGCAAAATACAACGCACCGTCAATGACTGTAAGCATGATAAACGATACGATTTCTAAATGCGACAAAGTAACAAAAAACATAAACATCACGCTTAAAGAGCTCAGCGACTTTCAAAAAGAAGTTTACAAAGCATATGTCAGAAAAGATATTTTTGAGCATCCTAAATTTAGCGAAGAAAAAGCAAACCAGAGCGTAGAATCAGAAATTGCAGAAATAAAAAAACTTTTCCCAGGTGTAATGGGGAAAACTCCTTATTACTCTGCACTTATCGAAGAAATTGCAAACGAAGATCTTGGTCCGGATAAAGAAAAACGCCAGGCTGCCGTTCTTGAAAAAATCAAAATCAATGAATCAGCCGTGCAGAAAAAAGAAAAACAGGTTGATACAAAAGAATATTTAATGCAGGCAGTTCTTGCACTAAGCGGTCTTGCTCCGCAGTTTGAAACAGTTCTTACAAAGATAAACGAAAACCATAATCTTATTCAGAGTAAAAACTTAAGCTTCTTAGGCAAACTTGCAGTCGCATTAAGAAAAGCATTTAACATTCCTGAGCCTCCTGTAATTTATAACATCACAATTACAGAAGCTTCTACCGGTGCAAAGATAAGAGACAAAATTGAATTTCAGCAGTTTACGGAGCTGCTTTCAAAAAAAATCAATTTCTTAAATTCTTTTGCATTAAGGCAGTCTACTGCTTTTCAGAAAATTCAGACAAGTCAGCCTGAAAAAATCCTCGAGTTCCTTAACAAGAATGTTCTCGAAGCACAGAAGCTCATGACAAAACTTACAGCCCTCGATGAGTTCTTTAAATCATCTGTTTCGACAGATAAAAAAAGTTTCGTCAAAGGCTTAAAAATGGAACTTACGACATTAAAGAATACTCTTATTAATGTAAACCAGCATAAAGCAGACTATCTGTCTTACATCGAAGAACAGACACAGATGCAGAAACTTGGAATCAAAAATGAAGCATAAAATTAAATCTATCCTCACCCTTTTTATTTTATTACAATCAGGATTTACTCTGTCTGCACAGAATAAAAACAAAACTGTACAGGAACAAAAAGAACTTTCTGTCATTATGGGTCGCGAAACCCTGGATTTAAATCCTCATACTTCTTCTTTTAAAGATGAAGCACAGATTTTAAACAGTATCTACGAAGGACTTTTTTCTTATAACCCTGTAACATCAGAACCAGACTTTGCAATCGCACAAAGTTATAAAACAAGCCGCGATATGCTCGTATGGACTTTTACTTTAAGACAGGATGCATTTTTTTCTGACGGAAAACCAATTACAAGTCATAACGTAAAAGAATCGTGGTTAAATTTAATTCAGACTAAAGGAGCATACTATTCTTCTTTTCTCGACATCATCCGCGGAGCAAAAGCACTTCGCTATCAGAAAGGAAAACCAGAAGACGTTGCAATCTACGCAAAAGATGACTACACATTAAGCATCGAACTTACTTCTCCACAAAGTTATCTTCCAAAAATTTTATGTCATCATGCTTTTTCTGTAATCGATTTTAAAGACGGTGCCTTTTCTGGTCCATATATCATTCAAAAGCACACACAGTCAAATATAGTTCTTGCAAAAAATTTAAAATACTATGCTGCAGATTCTGTAAAGATTCCTTTAATCAATATAAGTTTTTCAGAAGACCTGGATAACAACGCATATCTTTTTAACACAGGAAAAGCACAGATAGTTTTTGAAAACTGCAATGCAAAAAAAGTTCTCGACAAAGAGTCTCTCCAGTTTGAGCCCCTTTTCGGAACATATTTCTTTTTCTTTAAGACACACAAAGATTCAAAAATATCAGAAGGCGTAAAGCAGGCATTACTCGAAGCCGTTCCATGGGAAGACCTTCGCGAAGGCTCTCTGTTTCCTGCGACAACCCTCATCTATCCTGTTTACGGTTACACATCTCCTCAGGGCTTAACTTATACAGATTATGATCATGCACGCTTTATGCTGAACGAAGCAAAAAAGTCTCTCGGTTTGAAAGAAGATGATATAATCGAGCTTACCTTTTCGATTCCGGATGGAGAAAGTATTTTTTCTGCCGCAAGAATTTTAAAGGACGCATGGGGACAGATTGGAGTTCGTGTAAACATTCAGACGGAACACGACCCTAACTACCTTAACAGAATCGAAACATCTGACGCAGATTTATTTATCTACACCTGGATCGGGGATTTTCCTGACCCTGTTGCGTTTCTGGATTTATTCCGCTCAGATTCTACGCTCAACACAAGCGCATACTCAAACGAAGAATATGACTCTCTCTTAAAAAAAGCAGACTGCACTAAAAATAAATCAGACCGCATGGCGCTTTTAAACCGTGCAGAGGATATACTGCTTTCAAGCGGAACGATTATACCGCTCACTCATCCGGTTGACCTTAATGTCGTAAATATGAATGAAGTTGCAGGCTGGGTGCCTAATACGCTGGGACTGCATTCGTTTAAGGGACTGTCGCTTAAAAAGCCTGCGTCGACGTTCAAATACGGAATAATCGCATCGAACTAACGTATCACCGCGGCCCTGCAAAGGCGCAGAACCGTACTTCTCAATGTTCTCCTATAAAAAGCGCTCCCGCAGAAAAAAAACGGGGCCCGCACAGTTCGCTTCGCTCTTAAGTGCTTCCCATTTTTGTTTCTGCTCCGCGCTTTTTATAATCACGGCTTTATAAAACAGCAAATCTGCGCCTTTGCAGGGCCGCGGTAATCCGGTTGCCCGAATCTGCAAAACTCACTATAATAGAAAAACAATCTACTTATATCTACGAGGAAATCGTTTTATGGTAATTCTTACATTAAACTGCGGATCGTCTTCCGCTAAATACCAGGTTTATGACTGGGACAACAAAGAAGTTATGGCTAACGGCGTAGTAGAACGCATCGGTTCAGACGGAAGCTGCATCACACACAAAGCAAAGGGACAGAAAATCGAACTCGAAAGCGCATGTCCTACACACAAAGAAGCAATCGAACTTATTCTTAAAGAAATCACAGACCCGGAAGTCGGCGTAATCAAATCGATGAACGAAATCGGAGCTGTTGGTCACCGCGTACTCCATGGAGGAAACAAATTTACAAAATCTGTTCTCGTAACTCCAGAAGTTCTCGAAGGATTCCGCTCTGTAATCGACCTTGGACCACTTCACATGCCTGCAAACATTATGGGTATCGAAGCTGCACAGAAGGTTATGCCTGATGTTCCGCATGCAGCAATCATGGATACAGCATGGCACCAGACAATGCCGGAAGAAACATTCCAGTACGCAATTCCACGCGAATGGTACGACAAATATGCAGCGCGCCGTTACGGTTTCCACGGAACATCATTCCTTTACACAGCAAAACGTGCAGCAGTTCTTCTTGGAAAAGATCCAAAAGATACAAACCTTATCATCTGTCACATCGGAAACGGTTCATCAATGTGTGCAGTTAAAAACGGACAGTGCTATGATACAACAATGGGTATCACACCTCTTGAAGGTCTTATAATGGGAACTCGTTCAGGTGACATCGACCCTGCTCTTCCTTTCTACATCATGAGAAAAACAGGAATGACTGCAGACGAAATGGACACTGCATTAAACAAAAAATGCGGATGCTTGGGAATTACAGGTAAATACACAGACCGCCGCGATATCGAAATTGCTGCAGCAGAAGGTGACAAATTAAGTCAGCTCTGTATCGAAATGGAAGCATTGAGAATTAAAAAATACATCGGTGCATTCATGGCAGAACTCGGACACGTAGATGCAATCGTATGGACTGCAGGTGTTGGAGAACGCGGACCTATCACACGCGGTAAAGCATGTTCTGGTCTTGAAAACTACGGAATCAAAATTGATCCACAGAGAAATGAATGGTCATTCACAGGCAACGCAGAAACTTACATCCATGCAGACGATTCAAAAACAAAGATTTTTGTAATTCCTACAGACGAAGAACTTGTAATGACAGAGGATGCATATGCATTGATGAAGGGAACATATGATGTTCACACAAACTTTACATATTCATTCCAGTCAAAAGATTATGTAAACAAGGCTCGCGAAGCAGGTCTTGAAGGCGACTTAAAGAAACGCCCTAACCTTTCAAAAGTTCTTGCAAGAGACATAATGGGAAAATAAAAATATAAAAAAGTGAGGTTTATATGAAAAAGATTTTTGCAGTTGTTGCTTCATTATTTTTAGCACACTCTGTTTTTGCTCAGGGTAAGTTATCTTTCTCTGATTCAAAAGTTTCAGGAGAAATTCCTGCTGGTTGGGAAATCATCTACATAGACTCAACTGTATCATTTTATATTTTTGCTCCTGAAAAAGAAAATGATTCTTTTAGAGAAAATATAACTGTAACACACGAGCAGCTTCCTTCTGGTCAGAAATACACAACACAGTTATACATTGATGCTCTTCTTACAAATTTAAAAGTATTATGTCCTGATCTTGAAGTTGTTGATTCTGGTAAAGACTGGATTATCTACAACATCACAGTCAACGGAATAAAAGTACGTCAGTATGGAAAAGTTATCATCAAAAAGAATAATGCTACATTCATCTGTGCTTCTGCTGACCCGAATGATTTTGACAACTACAAAGATATTTTCAACGAAATCGTTGCTTCAATTAAATAAATAAATCGTTTATTAAATAATACAGCCGGTATAAAGTAGTTTTACTTTAACCGGCTGTTTTTTTAAACCATAAAAAGTTATTTTAGTAAATTCAGTTTAAACTATCTCTGAACTGAACTTGTTTTTACCCTCATCATTACATCGACACCGCAAAGTTCCTTTACGATTGCCATGGCAAACTGTTCTGCAGCTCCAGGACCTTTTCCTGTAATGAGTTTTCCGTCTACGACAAACGGATTTGTATGGTTAAGATATGAGTCATCCATAAGGTCGTTTATTTTTGATGCATCCGGAACATAATCTGCAATTTTCTGCTCCATTCCCGGATAGCATGTATAAGCCTTACCGGCAAGGATTCCTGTCTTTGCAAGAACAACAATAGGGGCAGCGCAGATTGCACATACATATTTGTCCTCTTCGAACATCTTACAGATAAAATCCACAGCTTCCTTAGAAGCAGCAATATTTGAAGCACCCGGCATTCCACCCGGAATAATAACCGCGTCAGGCAGCTGTCCGTTCATAGATGCCAGAAAGTCGTCAAAATCCATGTCGGTCTTTACTTTAATTCCGTGAGCACCCGCAACAAGCGAAACATCGCTTTCTCCCTGAGACTTGAGCCCTGCAATTACTACCTCAACACCACCTCTTCTTAAATAATCAACCGGCGTCAAAGCCTCTATTTCTTCAAATCCTGTCGCTAGTAATTCTACAACCTTCATAATCTGCTCCTAAAACGTATATAGAAATATAATACTTTATATTGTAAAAAGAGTAAATTCATAATAAAATAGAAGAATGAAAAAGGTTCTGATTATTGACTCATCAAAATTGTTCAGCGAGTTTATAAGGGAAAAGCTTTCTGCAGAAAATATCACTGTAGAAGTTACCAATGGCCGCCGTGACGCCTATACAAGACTTATCGGGGATTTACCGGATCTTGTAATTATGGACGTTTCTGACTCCTTTACAGATTTGATGGATTTTTTAAAGAACAAATTCTCGGATCCGAACGCAAAGAACATTCCGATTATCCTTACCGGACCTGTTATCGAAAAAGCGCGCATTGCTTCTCTCGTTCACTATGGAGTAATCAAGTACTTTCCGACTCCTATTAAATTTAACTCATTCATCAGCGCAATTGGAAATGTCTTAAAAGTAAGTTTTTCTGTTGATACAACTCCTTCGATTCTCGAAGTTCACCATAATAAAGAAATCATTTTCGTAGAATTTGCGCGCGTATTAAACCGCGAAAAAATTTCTCTTCTCAAATACAGACTTTCTGAGCTTATCGACAAAAAAGAAATGCAGAATCCGAAACTTATCCTCATGATGACAGACCTTATGCTTTCTTTTGTAGACGGAACTAACTTAGAATACTTATTTGATACGATTTTCTCTGAAGAAAGAATTAACCGCAAATTTATTAAAATTCTCTCGTTCGATGATTTTATTCCGGATTTCCTTGACGGGCATCCTCAATATTCAGATGTAAAGGTTGTAAAGGACTTAAGAAAAGTTCTTTCATCTTTTGTTTCGATTACAGCTTCGCCAGAAGAAGTTCCGGAGCTTATTGCAGAAGAAATCTTAACTCAGCAGGAAGTCGACGATGATACAATCGACCGCCGTTTTGATTTTGATCTTGATAAAGATGATACAGAAGGAACTGTATTTAAGGTTGCAATCGTTGATGATGACAGCGTAGTACGTTCTGTACTCAAACGTTCTTTAAGTTCAATGGGCGCAGAAACAATTCTCTTTGAAACAGGTACATCATTCCTTGAATCTGTAGAAAAAGAGCATTTTGATTTAGCAATCCTCGATATTTTTATGCCTGGTATGTCAGGTTTTGATATTCTTACCAAACTCAAAGTTACTCCTGATGCTCCGCCTGTTATCGTATACTCACAGGCAACACAGCGCGAAGTTGTAATTCAAGCTTTAAGTCTTGGTGCAAAAAGTTATCTTGTAAAACCTCAAAAGCCTGATGTAATTATTACAAAAGCTATCGAGGTATTACATGCAAAGTCATGAAAAGTCTTTTCAGACTTCAAGCAGATTTTTAGCGACTACTCTCCACGAAATAAGAACGCCGATTCAGACTATAATCGGTTCTCTGGAATTATTAAACGATACGCCTCTCAATCGTGAACAGAAAGAATATATCAGACAGATTTCGTTCAGTGCAGAAGCACTTTTATCACTGGCAAACAATATTCTTGATTACTCAAAAATCAATAACAAAGATTTTAAACTCGAAGATACTCCGTTTGATCTTGTTAATCTTGTAGAAAAAACTGCAGACCTTGTAAGTATCGAAGCATTCAATAAAGGGCTTGAACTTGTAACCGATGTCGACAATAAGATAAGCGAAAGCATAATGGGAGATCAGGTTAGAGTTAATCAGATTCTTCTTAACATAATAAAGAACGCAGTAAAGTTTACTGCAAAAGGATATATCTACGTTAACGTTACGCTCGACGGCGATTTTCTTTTATTTAAAGTTGTCGACAGCGGTATCGGAGTTCCAAAAGATAAACAGAAAAATCTTTTCGAAGCTTACTATCAGGCAGATGCCTCTACTACAAGAAAATACGGCGGAACAGGGCTTGGTCTTTCTATCTGTAAATCTCTTGTCCAGGCCATGCACGGAAAAATCGGTGTAAGCGATAATCCGAGCGGCGGTTCTATTTTTTATTTTAAGATTCCGTACCGTCCTGCACTTTCAATTGATGAAAAAAAATATCAGCTGGTTGTTCCTGCAAATACAAAAATCCTTCTTGTAGATGACTCGCCTATTGCAAGAAAATCTTTCGGCAAACATCTTGAAAAATTTGGCGTAACAAATCTTTCTGCATGTTCAAACGCAGATGACGCCCTCTACCTTATGCGTGATGCTGCAAAAAAAGGCGAGCCTTTTACTGCAGTATTCATCGATATGCTTCTTCCAAAAGTAGACGGATGGCATCTTGCAGCAGAAATCAACAATGATAAAGAAATAAACAATGCAAAACTTTACCTTACGATTCCAGAAGGCCAGATGGGAGGAGAAGCAAAAATGAAGCTCCTCAACTGGTTTGACGGTTACCTTTACAAGCCTGTAAAACGCAACAAGCTTTTTGAACTTATCTCGCAGAACTTTAAAGAATCATTTGAAACAGCAGTTTCAGAACAGAAAGATCCCGGGCTTGTTCTCCAGGAACGTGAGCTTGCGAAAAAAGCAAAAGAAGCAAACCTCCCGGAAAACCTCATCAAGAAAAAGACAGAAAGCATCTTAAAAGAGAAAAAAGATGCAGACCTTGCATCAGGTCTTCACATGCTTGTTGCAGAAGATCATATCGTAAACAGACGACTCATCTGTACGTTCTTAAAGAAATTCGGCGCAGATGTAATCGAGGCAGAAAACGGTCAGGAAGCAGTTGATATTGTAAGTATGCATCCGGAAATCGACTTTATCTTTATGGATATTCAGATGCCGGTTATGAACGGAATTGACGCAACAAAGGAAATACGAAAGGACGGTTTTAAAGGCATCATCATCGCCTGTACTGCAAACTCTGACAGAGACGATTTTGAACACTACACTAAAGTCGGCATGAACGACGTACTTGTAAAACCGTTTAAAAGCCAGCTTGTAAAAGAAATAATCGAAAAGTGGAACACAGCCCTCATTCTTCCTACAGCACAGGAAATTGCAACACTCCTCGAAGGAAGTGAACAGACTACAAAAATCTGGTACGAAGATGACTTTATGGATACTGTCGGCAATGACTATGTATTCGGAACACAGCTTTTGAACGACTACATAAAGCAGACAGAAATGATTATACAGCAGATTCCGGCTTTAATCGAAGCAAAGGATTACGAAGAACTCCGAAGAATCGGCCACACATTAAAAGGCTCAAGTTCTACAGTTTCTGCATTCTCGCTCTCTGATTACGGAACAAGATTAAACAAAGCAGCAAAACTTGAAAATATCGATGCATTAAAAATGAACTACAACGCTTTGAAAGAAGAAATAGTTCAGTTTAAAAAAGAAATAAAACAATGGATGTCAAAAAATGAGCTCTAAATTAAAAACAAACTATCACACACATTCTACATTATGCGACGGGCACGATACTCCCGAACAGATGATTAAAGCCGCAATAAAAAAGAAATTTGATATACTCGGTTTTTCGGGACACAGCATGTATCCTTTTGCATCAACATGGCATATTCCGCCTAAAAATCATAAGCTCTATGTAGAAACGCTGAATAAACTCAAAGAAAAATATAAAGATAAAATAAAAATCCTTACAGGCTTTGAAGCAGATTTTATTCCTTCGATGTGTAATCCGTCGTTCGAACGCTTTAAGGAACTTAAACCGGATTTTCTTATCGGTTCGGTTCACTATGTCGTAAATGAAAAAGGTTATTTTACGGTAGATGAATCTGCAGAAGGCGTTAAAAACGGAATCGAAAAAAACTTTAATGGCAACGGTAAAAAACTCGTACAGGAATATTTTGCGCTTGAACGCGAAATGTTAAGAAACTGCGATTTTACGATTCTGGGACATCCTGATTTAGTTCGCGTAAGAAACGGAAAACTAAAATTTTTTAACGAAAATGATGTATGGTACAGAAACGAGCTTAAAGAACTCGTAAAAGAAATTAAAAAAACTGATGTAATCGTCGAAATAAATACCGGTGCTCTTGGAAGAAAACTCATGGATGATACATATCCTTCGACATACCTTCTTGAACTTATTAAAGAAGCAGGCGGACGCATTACAATAAACTCTGACGCGCACACAGCCGATGGACTGGACAGTGCTTTTGACTTTGCACAACAAAAAGCACTAAAAGCAGGCTTTACAGAATGTGCCGTAATAAAAAAAGGCCGCATCGATATGCAGCCCCTTGTATAATCTAAAATGCGCGCAGGTTTAAAAACCAGCGCGCCGCAGTTTATACTGACTTTTATCTATTTTTTTCTGACTTACTCTTACAGTCAACGCACATTCCAGTCCATGGGAGGGCTTCAAGTCGTGCCATAGGAATATCTTTACCGCAGTCAATGCAGACACCGTAAGTTCCCTGAGCAATTCTTGTAAGAGCATTCTCGATTAAATCAAGCTTGTCTTTATCCTGCTGTCCGAGTGAATCAAGCATGGTTCTGTCGATTGCATCAGAAGCAATGTCACAGACATCACCAGACTCAACTGCATTTACCAGGCCCTTAAAATCTTCACTTTTTTTTGCAAGGGATTCAAGAATTTCATTTCGCTGTGCTACAAGTTTTGTCTTCATTTTTTCGATAAATTCTTTTTTCATACTGTACTCCATCCATGCCAACAAAATCTCTAATTTTGTCAAAATAGACCCGTTGACAATTTTCTTTCTTTTGTAGATACTAATATAAGTGCAAATCGCAAAAAAAACAACAAAAATTTTTATAAAAAATTTATAGTCTAAAAAGATTATTTTTGGAGGAATCGTGGCTAAAGAAGAAGCTATTGAAGTCGAAGGAGTCGTAGTAGAAGCATTGCCTAATACTATTTTCCGTGTAAAATTGCAGAATAACCATATAATTATGGCTTATATTTCAGGAAAAATGCGCAAGCATTACATCAGAATCGTTCCTGGAGATACTGTAAAAGTTGCTCTTTCGCCTTACGATCTTGACCGCGGAAGAATTATTTTTAGACAGAGATAATTCCCAAGAAAAATAATTTATTTTTTAGAAGTAATTGCGCGGCCCATTATTTTTATTCCGCGCACTATTTCTTTTAAACCCCTTCCCACTAATGCAATACTGATAATCGGCCCGATAGGGAAAAGCCATAGAGTATATCCAAAAAGAACTGTACCTGCTCCACCGAACATAAGTCCCGAAAGAAGACGCACAAATCCATCACCGAAAGTATAAGACGGATATTTTCTGTCATCGTAATTCCAGTTTTCATAATGATTATTTTTTTCATAACCATCGCGGCTATCATATCCGTAAAAACCGTTTGTTCTTCTTCTAAAATTATTTGAATTATAATAAAAGTGTTTAAAAAATTCTTCGAAGTCTTCGCCGTTAAACTGACTGAACGGATCCTGTCCGTACGAATTGTATGTGTAAGAGTTCTGGTTATACGCGTTTTGATTTTGATATGCTGAATTTGTATTAAATCCCGACATATCATACTGGCGTCTTTTATCTTCGTCACCAAGAACAGTATATGCAGCATTTATCTCTTTAAGTTTTTCTTCTGCTTCTGAGTTTCCCTGATTTCTGTCGGGATGATATTTTAAGGCAAGAGTTCTGTAGGCTTTTTTTATTTCTTCCTGAGTAGCATCTTTCGAAACACCCAGTACACTATACAAGTCAGTCATACCGTTTAAATATAATGAAAAAAAATCGTGATGACAACAAAAAAAACGCACTCCCTGAAAAAAGTTTCAGAAAGTGCGCTTTCTTAAAGCAGGTTAAACCTAGCGTTTTTTAGAAGCTGGCTTTTTAGCTGTCTTCTTTACTGGTTTTTTAACAGCTTTTTTTGCTGTTGTCTTTTTTACTGCTTTCTTAGCTGTTGCTTTTTTTGCAGTAGGTTTCTTAGCTGTTGTTTTCTTTACTGCTTTTTTTGCTGTTGTCTTTTTAACAGCTTTCTTTGCAACTGGCTTTTTAGCTGTAGTTTTCTTAGCAGCTGTCTTCTTTACTGCCTTCTTTGCTGTTGTCTTTTTAACAGCCTTTTTAGCAGTCGTCTTTTTAGCAGCTGTTTTCTTTACTGCCTTTTTAGCTGCAGGTTTCTTTGCAGCTGGTTTTTTAGCTGCAGGCTTTTTAGCAGCAGGTTTCTTTTCTGCCTGTTTCTTTTCAGGAGCTTTTACTGGTGCAACATCATCTACCTTCGGAGCTGCGATTACTTCTTCACCTCTGAATTTTGCAAGCAGATTTGCTTTAAGCTGCTCGATCTTTGCATTAGTATTATTATCAGAATTTGTTTTTTCATCAGGTGCCGCTTTTTTCTGATCCAACAATTTGTCTACTTCACTCTGTCTGAGTGGTAAACCCTGGTTTTCCTTTTCATTATCTGTTTCGAACATACTTTTCTCCAAAGAATATGATAACATTATTATACTATAACATCGGCAGAATTTGCAAAAAAAATTAACATTTTTTTTCTGCATAGCCGGTTTTACTCTGTTCAGTCTGAATCAAAAAAAATAATCTTTTTTCTATATTATATTAACTCTTTTTCTCTAAATCCGATAATTTTAGTAGATAAATTTCTTATAACGTGGTTTGGGGGAATCTATGAAAAAATTAAATTTCGTCATCTTTTTGGCCGCAGCATTTACTGTTTTTAGCTGTGAAACAACAAAAAAGGAACCTGAGACGATTCAGTCACTCATAAGACAGGGCAAATTTGAAGAAGCCAAGAGCTTTTTTACGACAAAATCAGACATCAACGAACAGGATCTGGACGGAAACACAGTCCTTCATGCGGCAGCGCTCATGAACGATGCGGACCTTGTAACATTTCTTATAATCAAGGGCGCAAATACAGAAATCAAGAACTTCGAAAGCCAGACACCGCTCATTCTTGCAATCGACAACGACTGCTTTGACAGCGCGCGTTCGCTCATAAACGCAAAGGCAAACATTTTTGCCCGCGACAGCGAAGGAGTTACCGCACTCGAAAAGGGGCTTTCAATAAACGAAACATACTACGAAATGATGATAAGCAGTACAACAGCTGCAATAAAAGACGACCAGGGAAGAACAATAATCCACTACTTCGTAAATGACAGAAACGAAGTTGCCCTCGACTATGCAATAAAAAGAAAGCTTCCGATTGATGATATCGATGACGAAGGCCACTCTCCCCTCGCACTGGCCCTTTCTAATCCGGACAGCATAGAAGACGCAAGAATGGCAAACATGCTTTTACTTGCAGGTGCAAAACCAATCGGCGGAAAAACAGCATATTTTGAAAACGCAGTTCTTTCAAGAAATTATTCTGTTACAATGACAGACGGACAGACTCCCCTTCATATCGCAGCAATTAAAAACCACACAGGCATCGCAGAATTCCTTATCAAGAATAATGCAGATACTTCAAGCCAGGACATAAACGGTTCAACACCTCTCCATGAAGCATGCCGCTACGGAAACACAGAAATTGCACGCCTTCTTCTTGATGCAAAAGCAGATGTAAACTCGCAGGACAGTCTTTGTAAAACACCGCTTCTTTTAATAATTCCAGAAGAAAGCCGTACAGAAATCTACAAGCTCCTCATTGAATACAAAGCAGATGTAAACCACAGAGATATGTATGGCGATACGATTTTCCATACAGCAGCAATGACAAACCTCAACACAGATATTCTTGAACTTCTGTTCAGTTCTGGTGCAGACGTAAACATCAGAAATAAAAAAGGAAACACTGCCCTTTCTACAGCAGTTGAACACAATTTAAAAGACCAGATTAAATTTTATGTAAACCACGGTGCAGATATTCACGCAGAAGATTCTGCACACACAACTCCATATATCCGCGTATTAAATTCTACAGACGGAATGTTTGAAGCAATGATCAACTCTTCTAACATAAACTCTGTTGACTCAGAAGGAAACACTCCTCTTTTGATTGCAATTCAGAAAGAAGCACCAGTTTCTAAAATCAGATATCTCATACAGTCAGGCAGCAACGTAAACGCAAGAAACCGCGAAGGAAATTCTGCTTTGTATTATGCAGTTCAGAATAACAGCAGAGAAATCGGAAAGCTTCTCTTAGAAAAAGATGCAAACATTTTTTCTGCAAACACAAAAGAAATATCTCCTCTTAAGCTTGCACTCACAGGCGAGGGAAACGACTGGCTTATAAACTCAAATACAATAACATCTACAGACGGAAGCGGAAACACAGTGCTCCACTACGCTGCAGACTGGAAGCTTACAAAAGCCGTAAAATATCTTGTTCAGAAGGGAGCAAAGATTGACGCGCGAAACGCTAACGGTCAGACGCCTCTGTTTAATGCCGCAAAGAGTGACTCTGCCGCAATTATTTCTGCGCTTCTTACAAGTGGAGCCGACATCAATACAAGAGACCAGCTTGGTTCAACGCCGCTTCATGCAGCAGTAAGATGGAACGCATTAAAGAGTGCAGCAAAATTAATCGACTGCGGCCTTGATGTAAACTCACAGAACGTATCAGGAAAAACACCGCTTGCAGAAGCATCAGTAGAAGGCAACACAGAAATGGCACAGCTTTTACTTTCTCGAGGCGCAAATCCTAATATCTATGACAGCGCAGGAAGAACATCACTCGTAGACGCAATAAAGGCTAACCAGTTAGAAAGCGTTTCGCTCCTTCTTAAAAACGGAGCTAATCCTCAGATCCAGGACATGAACGGAAGAACTCCATACCACGAAGCAGCAGAAAATGCAAACATAGACATAATCACGCTTTTAAGAAAAGCAAGAAGCAATCCGTTAAACCGCGACAAAGAAGGAAACACTCCGCTTTCAATCGCATTTACAAAAGACAGTTCAATCATAAATGCTGTTTTAGGAACAGATAAAAATATCACAGACTCAGACGGAAACACACCTGTTCATATCGCAATAACATGCAAGGCAGGTTCAAAAATATTATCTTCGCTCATCGAAAAAGGTTATCCATTTGACACAAGAAATTCATCAGGCTTTACACCACTTGCACTTGCAGTAATGGCAAACGAAACAGATGAAACAAACACACTCATCGAATACGGTGCTTCTCCTTTTGCAGAATTAAACACAAGAGGCGAGACAGTACTCACTGTTGCATTCAAAGAAAATAACAGCGAAATGCTCGGTTATATCGTAAAGTATTCCGGAAAGAAAACTGACATCAAGGGAAATACAATCCTTCACTATGCAGCCCGCTTTGCAGACAGGGCTACAGTTACAAGACTTCTTTCCCTTGGACTTGATAAGACTGTAAAGAACTATGCCGGGGAACGCCCTTACGACATAGCAATAAGCTGGAAAAACCAGAAGATTGCAGATCTTCTGAAATAAGAATTATTTATTCTTTTCTTTGTAGTTTTCTAGGACAGTGCGGAATGCGCTGTCCTTTTTATTTAATTCTTTAGAACCGCGGGTAATCTTACAGAGCGACATATTGTATTTTTTAGCAATATCGCGCTGTGTAACACCCTTATCGATTTCCTTAACAAGAATCCATCTGTTTGCAAAATCATCACGTTCTGCCGGCGTAAAAAGACATTCCATGAAATTTTTCATAAATTCTCTGTCATTGATTTCTGTAAAAATATCAACAAGCTCTTCAAATGAGACATTTCTGATTTCTGTATTGTTATCTTGCATAATATCCATTTTAATACAAAACGGCCCAAAAGTCAAAAGTAAAAGCGGGGGTTATTCCTTAAAACCAGCATCTGACTTTATGGCCGTTTTCACGTTCTGTAAGCTCAGGGCATTCTTCAAAGCAGCGTTTTTCTGCCTTTGGACATCTGTGAGCAAAGGGACATGCATTTTCTTTTTCGAGCATCGTCTTTACCTCTACGCTTGAATTTATTTTAAACATCATTGCTGCTTCAAATAAAAGTTTTGTATATGGATGAAGTGCAGATTTATAAAGCGTCGCGGCATCTGCTTCTTCTACGAGAACTCCGCGGTACATTACACCGATTCTGTCACAGAA
>CAJORB010000106.1:0-19837 GCA_905236565.1 uncultured Treponema sp.
AATATAGGGAACGTCATGATCGCAAAGATAACCTTCGTAAACTGCGCGGCGATATGAATAAGTATAAACAGGCTCTCCAAAAATCTGCGTTGTCTGTAAAGCTGGTGTTGCTGTAAAACCGATTCTAACTGCATCAAAATATTCAATTATATTTCTGTACTTACTCTGATAATCTAGCTGGTCCCGGAAGAACAATTCTTCGTCAGCCATTTCTTTATCAAGAATATAACCTCGATGAGCTTCGTCAATAATTACTAAATCAAAATCAGTAACAGCTGGCATACGGTCGCCATCATTGTACAAGATGCGCTGAACCATTCCCTGAACTGTAGAAATCTGAAGTTTTGTTTCTTTATCAATTATCTTTTCATCTAGATTTTTGATATTATAAATATCTGTAAGCGGCTGAAGCTGATCAAGTTTTACTTCGCTGAATACATCAAAGGCTTGTTTTCCAAGAGAGTTACGGTCTACCAAAAGTAAGATTCGCTTAAAGCGTCCAGTCTTTAAGAAGCGATAAATTAAGGCAAGGAAGGTTCTTGTTTTTCCGGTTCCTGTTGCCATGGCTAAAAGTATATTTTTTCTACCTTCTTCCAAAGCTTTATCAACTGCGTGAACTGCTTCTATCTGATACTCTCGAAGGCTAAGGCCATCTTTATTTCGTAAAAAGTCATCGTCATCAAGTTCTTCGTATTGCTTTTTGTAGATTTCAGCATTTCGCTCTAAAAGTTCTTCAATACCTATAGGACTCATCCATCCCTGTAATGCTTTAGGAGCTTCTGTTGGTTTTGTAAAATTAATAAACCAGATTCCAGATTTTGTTTCAAGCTGCTTAAGATATGGGCGGCCATTTGTTGCAAAAGCAAAAGGAACTTTGTATTCCCCGTTTACACCCCACTTCCCCTGAATATAATCTTTATCTGAATCCTTAATAAGGCTTGCATATTCCTTACACTGCCCGTCAATTACACAAGGAATATCTTTGTGTTCGGCTTTTGCTTCAATCACACCGACAAGTTTCTCACCAATAAAAAGCGCATAATCTGCATAACCGTGATTGTAGATTTTAGAATCAGTCTGCCATTCTGCAATGGCCATGTTGTGCCCATTCTGAGGTTTTGTACCATGTAATTTCTGATTAAGGATATTCGTATCACATTCCCAACCTACCTTACGAAGCTGATCATCAATCAGTTCACGAGTTTCTGCTTCTGTAAGAGGTCGTGCACGATTTGCTTTATACGAACGATTCTTACGTTCTGAAATTAAAATTTTTGGAACTTGCGCGGCCGCAACTGCAGCCTGTTCTATAAGCTGATTCTCTGTTTCATCATCCTGTTTTTCCTGAGGAGTAAAATCAGTCGGTTTCTTTATTTTTACGATGAATTTCTTTTTTGCAACTGCATTAAGTTTTTCAGGAGTTACATATTCTTTATATTCAGGATTTTTATTTGTTCCATAAGTTCCGGCAAACCACAAACAAAGACTATATGCAATTGGAAGAAGTTCTCTGACCAAAACAGAAGAATCCAAATCTTCATGAACTGCCTCGTTACCGATTTTTCTAAGGCGTGTAAAAGATTTTGCAAGCAATGAATTTATGATGCCATAATCCTGAAGTGTATTGATTCTTGTAACCTGATTTACATCATTAACATTACCCGTCGGACAGACGATGTTATCATACTGATAGATGAGAGTTGTTATTGTTTCACCAATTTTTCGGATTTTGTAAAGAGCCCCGTTAGGATCTGATTCACAATATGACTCTGCCAATTTACCAAGCTTGGCTAAAACCGGGAACTCCTTATCAAAATAGTCAAAAGACGAAAACATCAATCTATATCCTTTTTGTATATTTGCTAACTTATTATAACATGGAATTCATTTTTTATGTATAAAAAAGGATTTCATAGATAAATGACTTAGTCATATTCTTTTGGATCTCTCATCATATATCACACCTCAATCTTAACAACGATATCTTTTGCGCTAATTTGTGAAAGCTCTGCTTTGTAAGACATCTTTTCTTTTTTTGCAGTTCGTAAAATTTCTGCAGCAGCCGCACGAATGTGTCCTGCTTTTTCAAGTCCCGGGTTCCCGAAAATTTTTTCTTCTGGATTTTCTATACAGACAAGAATCGAGTTTTTATCGTGGCTGTTGTATGGTTCTGCCTGAACCGTAACTTTAAGCGACTCATAAAAATCGTGCTTTGCCTTCCTGATTTTTTCGATATCCTTCATCATCGTGTCTGCACTCAGGTTGTCTGTAAGTTTAGAAAGCAGATTCGAATACGCATCCCAGTTGTAAAACTGTTTTCCGACAAGCGGCAGCGTGAGCGTACATTTGTTCATCTTAAACCATCTTATAAGGCCCTGCTCAAAAGTTTCGCTTGCAGGATTGTATTCAATTTTTTTCTGAGCTGAATCAAACAAAGCACCAAAGTCGTTTGTGTTTACATTCACAAGTCTTCCAAAACAGCATGAAAAAATTATCTCTACACAGAGCGGCTCCATAATGTATGCTGTAAGTTTAGAAAACCTGTCAAAAACATTTTTGCGTCTAAGATAAAGCTCACCTGCAAGAAGAGAATCCTTTGCCTCAACAGCAGCCAGCACCGGCCCGATGTGAATAAGATAATCAAAAACATCTGTGTCAGAAACATCAACATCAGGAGCAACATAAAGAACAGGGTTAAAATTTAATTTAGAGTTCACAAAAAGGTAAAAGCTCGGAGTATAATAAGTACTCGATGCAATTTCCTGCGCGTCCTTTACGTCAGGCGCTGCATCTTTAATCCATTTACCTTCAAAATCAAGCTGCCCTGTTTTGCTTGTGGTAAATTCAAACCAGTCATCTGCAGTTTTAATTAAAATCTGTGCGTTCATAGTTTTCTCCTTTGTATCTAAAAAATATTTGCTTTTCCCACCTTTCCAACTATAATTCTAACACCACAGGGTGCCAAATAACGGCACTGTAAATTTTACAAATTTACCCTTGTGTGCTACAATTTTTTCATGGCAAAGACAAATTTAAAGGCAAAAAAGACTGGTTCGCGCGTTACAAGTCAGCGCGTTACTAGTTCGCGCATTGGTGGTTCGCGCGTTACAAAGCAGCGCGAAAGTCACGTAAAATCGCTGCGCCTTCTCCAGTTAGAAAAAGCAATCCAGACTTTAACTTATCCGGATGTCGAGCGGCTCATGAAAGAACTCGAAGTTTCGCGCCGCACAATTCTTCGAAACATCGACGAGCTAAGGCTTTACTACAATGCTCCGATAGAATACAGCCGCGAACACAAAGGCTACTACTACACCGACGAAACCTTCTTTGTGAAAAACTTTCTTTTAAGCGAAGGCGAACTTGTTGCCCTTGTTGGGATTCTTCCGCTTCTGGAGCGATACGATAACACTCCTCTTAAAGACACGATTGTAAAAGTTTACAATACGATTTCAGAAATGCTTCCGACTCAGATTAAAGTTCAGTCATCGCTTTTAAATGATGTAGAATTTATTTCTGACCCGATTCCGAATATCGACTCTGATGTCTTTACAAAAATCTTCGAAGCAATCCGTACACATCACGCGATAAGCTTTGATTACCGCTCGATAAGTCAGACAAATCATCATCCGCATTACGGAGTCGAGCCTTACAAAATCTACTGTCAGAAAGGTGACTGGTATGTCGTTGCGTTTTCACAAAAAAATCAGCGCTTTAACACATACACTCTTTCGCGTATGAAAAACATCGAGTTCCTTGATCAGTTCAACCCGGATCCAGATTACGAAAAAAAAGTTTACATCGATCCGTATTTTGGTATATGGAATAACGCAGAAAAGCCAAAAAAAATTGAACTCCTGTTTGATAAATCTGTTAACACATATATCCTCGAGCGCACGTGGCATAAAAACCAGAAGTGCACGCAAAAAAAAGACGGCTCGGTTTACTTAAGCTTCCAGTCAAATCAGATTCAGGAAACTCTTTACTGGGTTCTGCGTTTTGGTGCAGCTGTTAAGATTTTAAATCCGCCGGAACTTAAGGAAATGTATAAAGCAGAAGTCAAAAAAATGGTAAAAGGAATTAAATAATGTCTGGTTCTTCTTTTAAAATTGCACACTACGACTCACTTGATGACGCTGTAAAAAATATTTTCGGACAGAATATAAAAATCGAAAGCACTTATCCGGTTTCTGGCGGCGACATAAATGATTCTTATGCACACAAATTGTCAGACGGTACAATTATTTTTATGAAGTCAAACCGTTTTGACAACGAATCTTTTTTTACAGCAGAGTCTCTTGGTCTTTCTGCAATTGCAAAAACAGGTGCAATAAAAACTCCCTATGTTCTCTGCACCGGAAAAGACAATAAAACTTCACATGCATTCAGTTTTCTTTTACTAAATTTTATCCAGAGTGCAAAGCGCTCTGATGATTACTGGAAAAACTTTGCACACTCTCTTGCTGCAATGCACAAAGCGCCGCAACAACCCTGCTTTGGTTTTTCATCCGACAACTTTATCGGAGCTACAAAGCAGATAAACACTCCGTACGAAAGCTGGATAGATTTTTTTCGTGACTGTCGTCTTACACCGCAATTTAAAATGGCAGATTCTTATTTTGACGAGCGCGATAAAACAAAAATAAAAACATTTCTTGATAAACTCGACACTCTTCTTGTAGAACCCAATCTCCCTTCTCTTTTACACGGTGACCTCTGGGCAGGAAACGTAATGTGCGGTCCTGACGGTCATGCGATGCTTATTGACCCTGCAGTTTATATCGGTCATCACGAAGCAGACATTGCAATGACAGAACTTTTCGGAGGCTTTCCTCCAGAGTTTTACAGCGAATATAAAAAAGTATTCCCGCTCCAGGAAGGGTATTCAAACAGGCGCGATATTTATAACCTCTATCAGCTTTTAAATCATTTAAATCTTTTTGGCCGCTCATATCTTGGTCATGTATTAAGCATCGTTGACCATTACGCGTGATTAGAACTGTGCCTGTGAAGCTTTCTGTAATCTCTCGGATTGCATCCTGTAAGCTCATGAAATAATTTGTTAAACGCAGTCGTCGATTGAAATCCCGACTCATATGCACATTCTGTTATCGAACGGTTTTCATCTGCTAAAAGATTTATCGCATTTTGAACTCTTATGCTTGATAGATAAGAAGGAAATGCCATCTTTGTGTATTCATTAAATAATTTTGAAAAATAAAACGGGCTTAAACCCACTTTTTCTGCAACTTCTGTCTGCGTAATATTTTCTGCAGAGTGTTCTGCAATATAACTGCACGCTGCACGAATGTAATTCCACGAGCGGCTCGAAAAATGTTCTTCTCCAAGTGACTGGCGAAATTCTTTCATCGCATATTCTCCGATTAAAACAAGAATTTCATAAACTAAAAGCTTACACTTTGTCTCAGAAAAAAGATTTTTCTTTTTATATATGTCAGAAATTTTTTCAAAATTCTTGCGGATTTTTTTAGTCAATTCAGCATTTTTTTTAGAAGAAATAAAATGACACTCATTTAAAAATCTTGTGGCACTTGCAAGGTCTGTATTGTTTTCGATAAGGTGCGACGAAAACTGAATAAACACAATCGACTCATGCGGAATTTTTATAAGCTCATGCAATTCTCGCGGCCAGACAAGAAGTATATCGCCGGCAGTCGGCTTATAAAGTGTATCACCGATTTTATATCTGCATCCGTCTTTTAAAACCAATACAAACTCTGCGGCGTTGTGCCAGTGAGAAGGAAAAACTTGAGGAATGTTATTTTCTACTAATGTAATTCCGTTTATCTGCGGATAATTTATGATTTCTTTATCCATCTGCAAATTCTATGATAGCAAAATTTGGGCAATTTTCAATAAAAATCTTCTATCTTTTTTTTGATTGTGCCCTTATCATATTTGTATTAAAGGAGATTTTAGCACTATGGAAAATTTTACATTTTATTCACCAACATTTTTTGCATTCGGCAAAGACACAGAAAACCAGGCCGGAGAATATGTAAAGCGCTTTGGCGGAACAAAAGTATTAATCCACTTTGGTGGTAAAAGCGCAAGGGCTTCGGGACTTTTAGACAGAGTAGAATCTTCTCTTAAAAATGCAGGCATTCCTTTTGTCTCTCTCGGCGGCGTAAAACCAAACCCAAGAAGCGGCCTTGTCTACGAAGGAATCGAACTTTGCAAAAAAGAAAAAGTAGACTTTGTCCTCGCAGTCGGCGGAGGAAGTACAATAGATTCTGCTAAAGCAATCGCAGCAGGCGTTTTATACGACGGAGACTTCTGGGATTTTTACGCAGGTAAAAGAATCGAAAAAGCTCTTCCTATAGGAACAATCCTTACAATCGCCGCAGCAGGCAGCGAAGGAAGTCCAGACTCTGTAATCACAAAAGAAGACGGAATGTTTAAACGCGGAGCAAGCGGCGATGCGATTAGACCTAAATTCAGCATTTTAAATCCTGCCCTCACACAGACTCTCCCACCACACCAGACGGCGGCAGGTATTACAGACATCATGGCTCACCTCTATGAGCGCTATCTTACAAACACAAAAGAAGTAGAAGTAACAGACCGCCTCATCGAAGCGCTGCTCCTTACAATGAAACACGAAGGACCGCGCGTTATCAAAGACCCAAATAACTACGAAGCACGCGCAAACATCATGTGGGCCGGAATGATGGCACACAACAACTCATGCGGTGTAGGAAGAAGCCAGGACTGGAACAGCCACAACATCGAACACGAGCTTTCTGCAACTTATGACTGCGCACACGGTGCAGGTCTTGCAGTTACAATGCCTGCAGTTTTTAAATACGTAATGAACCACGATGTAATGCGTTTTGCAAAAGTTGCTGTTCGTGTGTGGGGTTGTCAGATGGATTTTGATCATCCAGAAGTTACAGCCCTCGAAGGCATCGAATCTTTCAGGAATTTCTTAATCTCAATCGGAATGCCAAAGAACTTTGCAGAACTCGGAGCAAAAGAAGAAGATATTCCGCAGCTTGTAAAAGTTCTCTGTTATGGCGACGGACGCACTGGAACAATCAGCGGCTTTGTAACATTAAATGAAGACGATTGTACAAAGATTTATAAGATGATGGTTTAAGCTGAACGAAAGTAAGGACGAAAAAATGTCAAAGACTAAAGTTTTATTTATCGGCGGAACAGGAACAATAAGTTCTGCTATCGTAAGAAAACTCTCACAGAATGCATCGTGGGAAATCTGGATTTTAAACCGCGGAAATAAAAATGAACGCATTCCATTAAACGTTCATCAGATTGTCTGCGATATTTCAAACGAAGAAGATGCAAGGCAGCGTCTTGCCGGTATGGAGTTTGATGTAGTAAGCGAGTTTATCGGATTTACTCCTGATCAGATTCAGCGCGATTATCGACTCTTTAAAGACAAAACAAAACAGTACATCTATATAAGTTCTGCATCAGCTTACAATAAACCTGCTGCAAGTTATATCATCACAGAAGGAACAACTCTCGCAAATCCTTACTGGGAATATTCTCGCAATAAAATTGAATGTGAGAATTTCCTTTTAAAAATGTACCGCGAAGAAGGCTTTCCTGTAACAATCGTTCGTCCAAGTCACACCTATGATGAGCGCAATGTTCCGCTTGGAGTTCACGGCAAAAAAGGCTTTTATCAGGTAATAAAAAGAATGCTTGATAATAAGCCTGTAATCATCCAGGGTGACGGAACTTCTCTGTGGACTTTAACATTTAACGAAGATTTTGCAACCGGCTTTATAGGCCTTATGGGAAACCGCCACGCAATCGGCGAGGCATTCCAGATTACCGGTGATGAAACTTTATCATGGAATCAGATTTACCAGACGATTGCCGATGCGCTTGGTGTTAAACTCAATGCTTATCATGTTGCATCAGATTATCTGAGTGCGTGCGGTGATAAATATGGTTTTGATTTTACAGGAAGTTTAACGGGAGACAAATCTGTTTCTGTTGTCTTTGATAATTCAAAATTAAAACGCCTCGTTCCGGATATGAAAACTACGATTCCGTTTAACAGAGGCGTTCGAATCGCACTTGATTATGTAATGTCGCATCCAGAATGTCAGGTAGAAGATCCTGAGTTTGACTCGTGGTGTGATAAAGTAATTAAAGCGCTAGAAGACAGCAAACGCTCAGTGTGACCTGAGCGTTACGTGTGATAATTTTTTTCGCGAAAATCAATAAAAGAAATTTTTTAAAGTCCGCGGGCCCAATCATATGTGCTTAAATATGGATCAGGTTTGATTGCAGTATTTGTTGACCAGATTTCATCAATCAAACCATCCTTATTTATTCTTCCGATACGTACAGGTTTTGCAAGATGCTGATTCAGGTTATCCATGATTACCTGACCCTCTGGTGCATTAAATTTTAAATTCTTTGCAGCCATACGTACTGCTTCTACATCAAAACTTCCTGCTTTTTCGCATGCCATTGCCCACATGTAAACTGCAATATAGCCTGCTTCTATCGGATCACCTGTTCTTCGGTTTTCTCCATACATCTTTTTATACTCTTTTACAAATCTTTCATTTTCTGCTGTATCCGTTGTCTGGAAATAATTCCATGTAACAAGATGACCTTCAAGTTTTTCTACTCCAATATAATTTATTTCTTCTTCGGCAATTGAAAAACTCATTATATGAATATCTCTTTCGGTAATTCCTTCTTCCATCAGCTGTTCAAAAAAAGCAATGTTCGAATCTCCGTTAAGTGTATTTAAAACTACATCCGGTTTTAATTCTTTTATATCTCTTACTATCTCTCTAAAATCTGTTTCTCCAAGCGGAATATACTTTTCTCCTATGCAAGTCCCGCCCAGTTTTTTTAATTGTGACTTAATAATCGTATTTGCAGTCTGAGGGAATACATAGTCGCTTCCTAAAAGATACATTCTCTTACCAAAATGTTCTGCACAATAATCAACGGCAGGAACTACCTGCTGGTTTGGAGAAGCTCCCATGTACATGATGTTTGGACTTGCTTCCATTCCTTCATACTGAACAGGATACCAGAGCAAACCGAATGCATCTTCGAACACTGGTTTTACAGCCTTGCGCGATGCAGATGTCCAGCAGCCAAAAACTGTCGCAACTTTATCTTCTTTAAGAAGTTTGTTAGCCTTTTTTGTAAATACAACAGGTTCACTTTCTCCATCTTCCTGCAAAGCGACGATCTGTTTACCCAGAACTCCTCCTGCAGCATTTATCTCTTTTATTGCAAGCAATTCTGCATCGCGCACAGGGATTTCGCTCAATGCCATTGTTCCGCTTAATGAATGGAGAAGTCCTACCTTTACCTGATTTTCTTCTCTTGCCCTTTTACAACCCGCAATAAGTCCTGCAATTACGAATATTAAAAATGCGATTATCATTTTGTTTTTTCTCATAACTCTCTCCATCCCTCGTCTATTTCTTAGAAGTCTTTCGGCTTGTCGTTTTTGGCTTTGGTTTTGCCTTCGCAGGTTTCGCCGCGGTCTTTGATTTTACTGCAGCCTTTTTCGTTGCCTTCACCGCAGGTTTTTTCGCAGCCTTCTTAGTTGCTGCGACCTTTTTTGTCGCCTTAACACCCGCTTCTTTTGCTCCTGCAAGAACGACATCATAAGTTGTCATGACGCCTTTTCCTTTTATGTCACACTTTACAGGCTTACTAAATTTAACACTGTAATCTTTAAGATGTTCGTATACAGCCTGCTAAACTTTTATTCCGCCAGCGTTTGCTGCAGATTCCATTCGGCTTGCAACGTTTACAGTATTGCCCCATACATCGTAAATAAATTTTGTTTTACCGATTACACCGGCTGTTGCAGGTCCTGAGTTAAGACCGATTCTTATATTAAATTTTATTTTTACGTTTTTATTATATTCAGCTAAATCTTCAAGCATACCTTTTGCATATTTAATCATGACCTTTGCGTGATCTTTGTTTGGTGTAGGAAGACCACATGTTGCCATGTACGCGTCTCCGATTGTCTTGATTTTTTCTACGCCTTCTTTCTGTGCACGCTTATCAAACAAAGTGAATAAATCATTTAACGCGTCAACGATTTCTGCAGCCGTATGTCCACTCGAAGTCTTTGTAAAATCTACGATGTCAGAAAAAAGAACAGTAACGTCATCAAAGTCTTTACCGATTGAGTGGATTCCATCTTTTAATTCGCGTGCAATTTCTGCAGGAAGAATTGCGTGCAAAAGCTCATCTGTCTTTTCTTTTTCGAGATTCAACTCGGCCGTGCGCATCCTTACCATAGATTCAAGTCGTGCGTTCTCACGCAAGATTCGCTGCTGTTTAAGGAAGAATATAAGTCCGATTGTACACAGGAATAAAATTAAAAGCACAATCCAGAACGCCGGAACCTGATAGATATATGGCTTCTGTACAAACAGCACGGCCTCGGCCTGGCTTGAGTAAAAACCGTCTCCATTTATCGCGTTAACTAAGAATGTATGTTTTCCAGGCTTAAGGTTTGTATAAGACATAATGCGTGCCGATGTCGGTGCATTAAATACGTTTTCAAAGTTTGTAAGCTTGTGTGTAAACTTAATTCGCTCAGGTGCATCAAAACTTATTCCTGAATAAGTAATGTCAACGCGTTTTGTTCCCGGCCTTAACATAATAGTTTCCGGCTTTACATCTATGAGCGTGTTATCAAGAATGATATTGTTGTCTACACTTACAGTTTCTATTTTTACAAGTGGCATTACAAGGTTTTCTTTTACCTTTACCGGATCGTAGATTGCAATTCCGTCTACCATCGTAAACCAGATGCGTCCATATCTGTCTACCATACTCTTTGCTGTTGCAGTAGGTCCGTCAGAATCAAGTCCATCATTTTTGTTGTAATACTTTACATTTATCTTTGCTATCTTACCTTTTGCAACATCACCAATATCATTTGCAGAAGTAGAAGCGATTCCGTGGTTGCTGGTAAACCAGAGCTTTCTTGTATTGTCTGTCAAAATCTGGAAAACAGAATCTGTTCCGATGCCGTTTTCAGAATTTATATTTTCATATTTTTTTGGAACTTCAGAAGTGCTGTCAAAACCGGGACATCGTGTAATTCCACTGCCGCTGCAAATCCAGTATGCTCCGCTTAAGTCCTGTGAAATTTTAAATATTACGTTTCCTGCAAGGCCGTCTTCAGAAGAAAAATGAGAAATGATTTTATCATCTCTTATAAGATAGATTCCGCCGCCATCTGTTCCAACCCATATAACGCCTTTATAATCTTCATAAAGGGACATTATATATTCATTTTCAAGTCCGTTAGTCTGTTTAAAATTCTTTATGTGTCCGTCGGGATTAATGATGCTTAAACCTGTCGTAGTTCCGACATAAATTTTTCCATCGCGTCCTTCAATAGAAACTCTTACTTTGTTTCCTGCAAGGCCGTCATCTTTTGTCCACGATTTAATTTTTCCATCTGCTGAATAACGCAAAAAACCCGGAACTGTATAACAGCATACATAAATGTTTCCGCTTTGACCTACAAAAACATCGCGTGTACGAATTCCACTTGTATAATCTGTAAGATTATTGTAAATACGATTGTCATTTTTATAACTTACAACTCCGACATCTGTTGCTACCCACACAGAACCTGTTCTGTCTTCTGCAATTCCGTTTACAGAACAGCCAAGGCGTTTCATTTTAAACTTACCCTGAGTAAGTTTTCCAATACCGCTTTGTCAGTTGCAATCCAGATATTTCCTTCGCGGTCACTTATGATTTTATTTATCTTTGCACTGCCTAAACTGGAATTTCCTCTGTACTCATGAAAGTTTCCGTTTTCATAAACTACAAGTCCTCTTTCTGTACCAAACCAGACTTTTCCGTCTTTTGAACTGTAGCTTGAATTAGTTGAATAAGTATCAAGAATCGTATTTGTTTTTACACGACGTACTCTTCCATTTGAATAATGAAAAATTCCTTTTTCGCCAAGTCCAATCCAGAATGCTCCTTTAGAATCCTGACAGATTGAAGTTGCAAAATAATTGTCATAACCATCAAGCTCGGGTCTCGTTCTAAAAACCCCGTCATCAAACATAAAGAGCCCTTTCTCGTTTTCGGTAAGAAGCCATACGCGCCCTGCCGAATCGCAGAAAATCTCTGTTACGATTACACCCTTCGATACTGTTCCAGAATCAAACTGTGGTGCAATCATATGTCCCTTAGGAGTTATATATACAATACCTGCTGCTGTTCCGACCCAGATGTTTCCTTTTTTGTCTTCGGCCAGGGCGCGGATTGAGTTATTTGGAAGGCCGTTTTGTATGGTGTAAGTTTTTTTTGATTCTTCATCAAGACGCTGGAGTCCCTCATCGTTAGAACCAATCCATAATGCGCCTGTAGAATCCTCGAGAATTGCACGAACCGATACAAAAGTAAGCCCGTTGTCTTTTGATTTTTTATGAGTAGTAAAATTTACACCATCAAAACGGGCGAGACCCTCGTAGGTTCCGATATTTATGTAGCCGTCAGTTGTTTGCACTACATCAGTTGTTGTTGTTCCGTTTAATGTATCAAATGAAGCCCAGCTCTGGTAAACATAGCTGTCAAAAAATGAATTATCAGCAAAAAGAACATTCCCCATAATTATGAGGAATGCTATAAACAAGCGTCTTATTCTCTCCATAATAATTATTGTAAATATATATAGAAAAAAATTCAACTTTTTTCTTACTATCAAGCGTAACGCAAAAAACTAACAATCGGTAATTTAAAAGAAAGCGCGCAAATTAAAAATCTGCACGCTTCTTTTTTAGTCTTAAACTTTAAACTGGTCAATCTGCGAACTGATGTGGTCAATCGATGACTTCATCTGCGGAGCTATTTCATTCAATTCTTTACCAGAACTATTAATCTTGTCTGCACCGATTGTGATTTTTTCCATACTCTCTTTCATCGCATCAGTTGCTTCCTGAAGATTCTTGATTTCTATAAGTATCGATTTGTTTCCTTCTGACATTTCATGGCTCGCTGAACGAACTTCGCCTGTTGTGTCGTTCATTGTATGAAGAGCTTCGCCAATCTGTTTTGAACCTGCTGTCTGTTCATCCATTGCAAGTCTTATCTTGCGTACAATAACATTTGTCGTATCAATAAGTTTAGAAACCTGGGTCATTGCATCAGATGCTTCTGTAGAAGCTTCTACAACTTCTGCAATAGAATTTGTAATTGCATTAAGCTGTTCACTGATTTTATTTGACTCACGCTGCGAATTTTCTGAAAGCTTTTTAATTTCATCTGCAACTACGCTAAATCCCTTACCAGAATCACCTGCATGAGCAGCCTCGATTGCTGCGTTCATGGCAAGAAGGTTTGTCTGTGCCGCAATTTCTGAAATAATATGGTTTGCACCCTGCAATTCTGCTGACTGTGTTTCGATGTCTTTAATTTTTACTCCGACAGATTTCTGTTTTTCTACACCTGCTTCTGTACTCTTTAAAAGATTTTCAAAAGAGCCTGCCATATGTTCAACAGAAGAACTTACAGAATTGATGTTTTCTATCATCTGTTCAATTGCACCTGACGCCTGTTCTACACCAGAAGCCTGTGTTTCTATCATCTGTTCAAGTGAGTTAATGCTTGAAGAAATCTGTGTTACTGAACTTGCAGTAAGATTAACACTCTGTCCCTGTGTTGCAAGCTCGTGCTTCATTTCTTCGATGTTTGCATAAACACTCGAAATTGATTCTGCTGTTTCTTTGGCGTTGCTGCTCATGTTCAAGCCGACTTTAGCAAGTTCATCTTTCGAGTTTTTTATGTCACCTATTATCGACTGCATCTTTTCTTCAAACTTGTTAAAGCCGTTTACAACTTCACCGATTTCATCATTTGTAGAAATCTTAATTCGTTTTGTGAGGTCTGCATTTCCATGTGCGATATCTTTGATTGCTTCCTTAACATCGTCAAGTGGTTTCATTGAACGTGCAATTACAAATCCGACTATTAATACACATATGAACGTAAGTACTGCAACATAAATTACTACGGCATTTCTCATACGGTTAATGTCTGCATTAAAATCAGAAAAAGGAACTCTGTTTAATGCAACCCAGTTTGATTCTGGAACTCTTTCGAATGCCATAATATAAAGTTCGCCGTCTTTATATTTTATAGTACCTTTTTCTTCTGTTTTAATTTTTTCAATTTTTCTTAAATATTCAGATTTACTTTTTTCTCCTTCTGGTGCAAAAATACTTCTTGTTGTAAATTCTTCTATCGGTAAATCTTTATCAAGCAATTCTTCTGATGCAATTACAACTCCTTGTGAGTGCAGTTCAGAAAATGCTTCGTTTTCTCCTCCAGGACCATTGTTTAACGTAATAAGATGAGAAGGACGGTTATCTCCAGCCTTGTGATCCAGTGCAAGTTCACTCAATTTAAGTCCATCAATTACACAGAAAAGAACATTTATAACATTATCATCCTGATCAAAAACCGGAACCGAATAAAAAACTGCCGGAGCACTTGTTACTTTATTAATAAACGGATCTGTATGAAATCTTTTTCCTGTAGTAAAAGGTTCCTGAAAATATTTTCTTTCTTTAAACGGAATTTTTTTAGCGCCGTTATTAATCCATGCAAAGCCATCTTTATCAAGAATACAAACATCGATGTAATCTTTATCAAGACTCATTGCACCATAAATTGTGTGTGTTTTATCAAGAAGTGAAATATCCGGGTTTCTTATTTCTGGAAGAGCCGCAAGAGTTTCGAGCATTTTAAATTCTTTTTCATTAGAGGCTTTTATAGATTCTGCAGTCGCATGCACCGACTGAACAAGAGCTTTTGTTAATTCTTCTTCGAGACTTTCCCTTGCACTTTTAATTGCAATAAATCCGATAGAAACAAAAAAGATTATCATTACAACTAATGTAATTAAACTTATTCTTAATCTTAAACTTCTCATATAACACTCCCGGTTTATTTATATATGTTATCTTTATTTATTCTCTGCCCATAATGTGCATTGTTCCGTAATGAAAGAAATCACTTATGGTTTTTAAAAATTCTGCAGCCTGCTCTTTTGGAATTTTGTGCATGATTAATTCTGTAAAGGCACTTATCAAGCTTGTCGAAATTACATGAACTGTCATCGCATCAAGTTTATTTTTTATATAGTTCTTTTCATAAAGCCATTGAATTGTCTTTGAACAGTTCTTTGTGTAAAGCTCTGCAATTTCATTAAAAAAATGTTCGTGTGTACTTCCAGAAGCTTTTGTAAGAAGCAGTGTAAACGCATCAAAGTTCTCATAAACATAATCAAGAAGTTCAATTAAAATTTTATTTTCTTCGTAATGATGTCCTTCGCCCATAGGATCAGGGTCATTAAAATGGTTAGAAACATCTGCCGTCATAACAGCACGAGTTGCAACTTCGATTGCATCATCAACCAGGGCGCAGAAAAGCGCATCCTTGTCCTTAAAGTGCCTGTACATTGCGCCCGTTGTAAGTCCCGCATTTGACGCAATGGTCCTGAGCGAGGCATTCATAAAGCCTTTATCGAGAAATTCTTTTTTTGCACTTTCCAGAATCTTCTGTTTTGTTATAGCCGACGGTTCTGACATAATTTACCCTTATTTCCCTCATTTTAAGTTGAATTTACATAAAAATCAACAAAAAGATAAGAATGTTACCAAAAATGCTTGACAAGATAACGTCGTTACAAGTATGATAACAGTGTTATTAGATAACGATGTTATCAATAATTAAATTCAGCTTTTTAAAAACGCCGGCTAAGGCGTACATAGAAAACCTCGGAGGGTTTTAAAATGAGTGTTGAAAAGTTTAACAACTGGTTTAAAAGATTTGGAGAATTCCAGATTAAAAACAGGGCATGGTTCCTTGTTGCGATTGCAGCTTTAACAATTTTTGGTGCTGCAGGTCTCACAAGGTTTAAGACAGACAACAGCGACGACGGATGGTTTGACGACTCAGAAGAAGTAAAAGTCAACGAAGACAGATTTAAGGATGTCTTTGGCGGCGACGATGCCGTTATGGTTCTTGTCGAAGCAGATGATGTTTTTGACCCGGACGTTCTTGATGCAATCGACCGTCTTGGAAAAAGACTCGAAAGCGAAGTTCCATATGCAGATGAACTTACTTCTCTTACAAATCTTTCTATTTCTAAAGGAACAGAAGATGGTTTTGAAATCGTGAATCCTTTCGAAGACGGGATCCCGACTGACCCAGAAGAGCTTAAAGAGAAAAAAGATTTTATTCTTTCCAGAAAGTCAATCGTTAATCAGCTTGTTTCAGAAGATGCGACAGAAACATGGGTTATTCTTGACCTTAATCACTATGAAACAGAAGAACAGACTTACATTGGAAAATTTGCATACGACATCGTTAAAAGTGATGAATTTAAAAGTGACAAATACACTTTAAAGGGAACCGGTATGGCATATACCGAATACGAAGAAGATATCGTAACAGGAAAAGAATGTGCAACAAGAATCATAATCGGATTCTTTATCATGATTTTGTGTCTGCTTCTTTTTGTAAGAAGTTTACGCGGTCTTATTGTTCCGATTATTGCAACTGTTGCAGGAATCGTAAGTGTTATGGGTTATTCTTCATGGTTTGGTGTTGCAGCAAATTCTACAATGCTTGCATTACCTGTTTTACTTGGAATGGCGCTTTCGGTTGGTTATTCGATTCACTATATAAACGAGTTCCGTCTGCACTTCAGGACAACAGGTAAACGTTATGACAGTGTTGTAAAAGCAGTTCAGGAAACTGGATGGCCAATTTTATTTACTGTAATTACTACGATGGCTTCGATGATTTCGTTTATGACAGTCGGAATCGGAGAATTAAAATGGGTTGGCGGAATTTGTGCTTCAATCGTTTTTGCAACTTATGCATATGTAATTATTCTTATTCCGATTTTCATGAGCTTTGGAAAAGATAAAAAAATTGACAAGGCTGCTGTAGAAAAAATCCGCGAAAAAGAAAATGCAGAATACGTTCCGACAAAGGCAGACAGATTTTTTGAAAACCTCGGATTGTGGGTTGCAAAAAAAAGATGGTGGATTGTCGGCATAAGCTGTGCAATTATCGTTGCAAGTATTCCAGGTATTTTTAAGATTACAGTTAACATGGACTATATGGAAATGATGGGAAAGAAAATTCCATATGTACGCGAGCTTCAGTCGATTCTCGATGCGCAGATTGGAAGTCAGTACAACTACAATATCATGATTGAGTTTAATGACGAAGATGCATTTAAGGATCCGGAGAATATGAAAAGACTTGATGAGCTTGAAAAAGAAATCGGAAAGTTAAATCTTACCCGCTGGACAAATGAAGAACCTCGCATCACTTCTGTAACCGACATCGTTAAAGAACTCAACTCTTGTCTTAACGAAGATGATGATGCTTTCTACTGCATTCCGGATGATCAGGAACTTTTAACACAGGAATTATTCTTATACGAAATAAGCGGCGGTGATAACCTTTACAACTGGCTCAAGCCGGATTACAGCACAAGCTTTATCCACGTTGAACTTAACGGATACGACGCAAACTTAATCGTAGAAGATATTGCAAACGCAAAAGCTATGGCACAGAAAGTCTTTCCAGAAGCAAAATGCAGCATAATCGGAATCGTAGTTAATTACGCTGCGATGAATGAAAAGCTTGTAAAAGGTGAACTTAAATCGTTCCTGTTCAGTTTTGTAATCATTGCAATCATGATGATTATTGCATTCTCAAGCATAACAACTGGTCTTATCGGAATGATTCCAAACCTTGCACCGGTTATCTTTATCGGAGCGATTATGGGCTACTTTAAAATGTCGCTTGATATGATAACAATGACTGTAATGCCGATGATTCTGGGTATTGCCGTTGATGATACGATTCACTTTACAAACAGAACAAAGCTCGAGTTTGAACGCACAGGAAGTTACAGCGAATCGCTTAAAATTACGTTCCGTGAAATTGGAAAAACTCTCGGAATGACGACATTTATTCTTTGTTCGATGTTTGCAGTATTCTGCTTTAGCCCTATGGGTGCGCTCTGCCGCATTGGTGTGCTTACACTTGTTGGTCTTGGCTCAGCATTGATTGCAGATTACACGCTTACACCGGTATTGATTTATATAACAAAACCTTTCGGCAAAGAACGAAAGTAAATATACAGGTCCGCACGGCTTTGAAAACCGCGCGGGCTTAAGATCTCGCGCAATTCATGCGAATGTGTGAATGCGAGGGTTCATATGGTTGCGCGATTTGTAAAATCTGCGCAAGAAAAATCTATCTTTTAAGGAGAAATGATTATGAAAAAAACAATCTTAACACTTTCTGCACTTTTATTTGGCGCAGCTTTATTTGCACAGTCTTTAACAGGCTATGACATCATGAAAAAAGCGGACGAAGTTCCAGAAGCAAAAACTGCAAGCTACACTGCAACGATGACTTTGACAGACAAAAAAGGTCAGACACGCGTACGCGAAGTTATCGAAAAAGAAATGAAGTTTTCTGGAAACACAAAAACTGTAATCGTTTTTGTTACACCAAAGGATGTTGCCGGCGTCGGATATCTTACAGTTGATTATGACGAAGATGCAAACGGAAACAAAAAAGATTCTGACAACTGGCTTTATATGCCTGCAATGAAAAAAGTTCGTCGTATCAGCGGCTCGGATTCTGGCGGCGATTTTATGGGAACAGATTTTACATACGATGATATGGGTGACCGTGGATTAAATGAAGATACTTACCAGCTTCTTGGAGAAGAAACCGTTGATGGTGTTGCATGCTACAAAGTTGAGTGTCGTGCAAAGGATACAACAGAAAAAAATCCTCGCCGCATCGTATGGATTGGAAAAAGCAACTTTATGCTTTACAAAGCAGAATTCTACGACAGACAGGATTTGCTCCAGCGCGTACTTACTTGCAGCGAAATAAAAATGATAGACGGTTTCTGGACAACAGGAAAAATGCTTATGAAGAATGTTCAGAAAGATCACTCAACTGTAATCGAAATGAAAGATGTAAAGTATGGCATTACTCTTGATGAAACATTGTTTACAGTTTCTGCTCTTGAAAAAGGAAGAGTTCGCTAGAAAAGCTGGAAATTATGAAAAAATTATATGCTTTATTTTTAGCGCTTGGAGCTTTTGTTTCTTTGAGCGCTCAGGAAAAAGGAATTGATTTTTCTGGAAACGTAGAAAGCCACTGGGGCTTTGCAGCTCCGTGGACAGAATCAGAAACCAGTGCCGGCCGTACAACAATCGGAAACACTGCTGTTACAGGAAAACTAAATGCTTATTGCGGGAACAGTTCTGCTTACATCGAAGGAACAGCCGGCTATGAAGCTTCTCAAATTTTTGATACGGGCTTTTATGCAAAGCTTAAAGAAGCGTGGGTAGATTATTCTTCTGGTTCGTGGGGCTTTCGTATCGGTCGCCAGAAAACCGCATGGGGTAAGGCAGACGGAATTGATATAACAAACATCATCTGTCCTGATGATAAAAGCAGCGTGTCGGCAGTCGTAAGCGATGATGACAAGCTTGCAATCGACGCATTAAGAGTTTCTTACAATAAAGATTCTTTTACAGTCGATGCATACTGGATTCCGTTTTTTACACCGACAGCGCTTCCTTATAAAAACATCGATTTTAATAAACCCGAAGCTGCCATATGGAACAGTGAATACGGTTTAAAAATCTCGGGTTATTTTTCGGCCTTTGATGTTTCTCTTTATGGATTTTATGGATGGGATTCCCTCCCCATCATGAATTATACACCGGTGTATGCAGTGGCCCCTCCTCCTGACCCTGCATCTCCATCG
>CAJORB010000107.1:0-10004 GCA_905236565.1 uncultured Treponema sp.
ATAACCTTTTGCAACAGGAGAAGCAGGTGGCTCTATGGTGTGATATAAACTTATTCCTTTAACAGCTTCCGGCATAAAAGTTACTGCGTTGTTTCCGTTTGAATCAAATTTAACTGTATAAAGTCTGCGCGTAATCTTTACGGTTGTCGAATTATTTTTTACTGAAGTGATGTGTGCGCTCGAGTCGTTTCTTGAAATTAAATCACCTTTCTTAATGCTTTTGTCTGTTCCTTCGATTACTGCAGTAAAGTCTGGATATGGCGACAGACTGCAATTATCAAGATAATGTTCAACTTTAACTTTCTTTCCTTTTAAAGATTCAGGCCATTCTTCGCCAAAAACTTCTCCATAGCCGTAAAGTTTTACAGAATAATCCTCATTGATTTTAGCGTCTGTAAAATTAAATTTTATTCCTGCGTTGTAAGATTCACATGGTGTTACAAGCTTTGAATTTGAAAAATTGTATTTACCAGAAAGAATATAATATTTAATTCCTTCAAAGAAATAATCCGGAACTTCTCCAGTGGTATAAGATCTTTGAAGACTCTGGTAGTTATACTGTACTTTCTGTAAATCAATTACAAAGTCGCCGTTTTCATATTTTACAGTCGGATTCTGTTTGCTCTGCATTGCGTATGACATATCATTTAATTTCCAGCCGGATGCAGGTCTGTATTGAAATGTATATGACTCGTTTAAAACGTTTGCATCATAATCCATTTTAAAATCTTTTACTGTTAATCTGATTCTGTCGGTTTTAGATTGATCAACTTTAAACGACATGTCCATTGTAAGATTAAAACCGGTTTTATCAAAGCTTATATTCTTAAGAAAAAGTTGTGAAATGTTGTCATTATATTCTGCAAAGCTGAATGTATGTCGTGACGAAACTGATATTTTTGATGTTCCGTCTTCGTAAAGCTCAAGTCTCAGATCTTCTATCTTCATTCCGCCTGCAACAGGAAGTTTTACATCACATTTAACGGATTTATAATTTTTACCATCGTTATTTTTAGCCCATTTTGAAGCAAAATAAAAAGTAAATTCTGTCTGACCTATTTTTAAAGGAACTTTTGATCTGTAAGTTGTGTCATAAGTGTCGTTAAATGATTCCCTTTCTTCGCCGTCTTTTGTAATGGACCAGATCGATTCTGTAAGCGAATCAACTTTAACACCTGCGAAATTTAGTTTTTTATCCGCCACTCTGAATGTCACTTTTTTAAACGGTCTGTAGCTGTCAGTGTTATCGGTGTAAAATTTTGCATTAAATATTTTATAATCAGGGTTTTTGCTGTTCTGACTTTCAAGAAAAGCCATGTCGGCATCGAGAACTGCATTTTTGCCATAGTCAAAGACTGCACTGTCATAGTCTGAGGATGGATTGTTTAAAATACGCATGTCCTTAAAAAGGATTTTTCCATAGCTGCTTGTAAAGTAAACTTCATGAACTGTTACATGTTTAGGATACTGCTTATCTGTAGTAAGGCCTTTTACATGCACATTTATATTTTCGATTGACATGTCAAATTCCACATCAGAATCATCTATATGGATGTATTTATTTTTATCGTACACTAAAGGAGTATTGATTTTTACCGGAGAAGAAACTCCTGCAAATGATACAGAGCCTGTAATTAAATAGCCTTCCTTAACTTTTTTTGATTTTTCAACAAAAACTTCAAATGAGTTCTCGCTTATAAACTGTTTTGGAACGCCGCAGAAAATATTTTGTGAGAATAATGTAACGATTAAAAAAATAAAAAGTTTTCTTTTCATACGAATATAATAGCATTATTTTATTCAGCGTGCTATTATGATATTATAAGTTTTCGGTAAGAGTTTTCTTAAATTTCCGGAGGAATTATGAAACTTCGATTTTCTTTTATTTTACTGCTTCTGGCTTTAACACCGGTTTTTTCTCAGACAGATATTTCAAAGCTTGATGTCGTATGTAATTCGGGTAATTATAAAGAGGTGTACGATGTATTTACAATCGGTGGAAATACTCTAAAAATGCCGAACCCTGGTTTTACAAAGATTAATAAGAGACAGGGAGTTTTTATAGATAAAAATAATAAGACTGAACGGTTTTATTTAAACGAATATTTTTATTCAGAAAAATATAAAATCCTTGCCACCTTATGGAATGATGATGTTGACTATGGTTATCTTAGGATTTTTGACTGTGTAAACGGAAAGGTTTTAAAGGAGGTTGATGTTTTTTATCGGTCACCTTATTCAAACTTTTCCATGAGCCCTGACGGTTCAAAACTTTTGTATAAAAAAAATGACGAAAACTGTTTTACGATTTTAGATTTTTCTGATATGACAGAAACAACATATGATATGTTCCCTTATGATCCATATATTTATCCGCAGGATTATTGTGATGCAGGTTTTATAAGAGATGATATTATTTACTGCACTGTAAAATACACAGAAGAAGGAGACGAAAAAAATCAAATCTGTTTTTACAGAGTAAAAGACGGAAAGTACACAAGACTTTCGGATTTTATTCCGATTCCGCGTGGATATTATTACTGGAAGATTTCTGGATTTAAATATGTCATCTGTGCAGATAGTTACTGGCATTCAACAGAAAAAACTGTCTTAGCCTACGATAAAAAGAAAGCAGTTGATGTTACAGAAAAGTTAAAAGGTGATTTTATAAATCCGTTTTATTATAACGGTGTATGGTATGCTTCGACAGTTATATGGAATGATAAAAATTGTAAAACAGGAACAGTTTGTATTTATGACAGCAATCTTAACTGTGTAAAAAAATGTGATTTTAAGAATGATATGGAAAACAAATATAATTACCCGCCAATGGTAGGTACATGCTGTATTGATGAGGGCAAGGTTTATATTTATCTTATGCTGAACGGGAAGTAATTTTTTCCTCTAAATTACAACTTTATTCTTTTTTGCCTCAAAGCGTGATAAAATATATATTATTAATCCAATAAATTTTTGCGGAGGTAAAAATGAATATTACAACTAGACTTGTGACAATCGAAGATTATGACGCAATCTATGAACTCTGGTGCAGTACAGAACAGAGTAAAAGGGCTTTGAATCCTGTTGATGACAGCCGCGATGGAATTGCAAAGTATTTAAATAGAAATCCGACTACCTGTTTTCTTGCAGAAGTTAAAGATGGAACAGGTAACGGTCCGGAGCTTGCAGGCGTAATTCTTACAGGGCATGACGGACGCCGTGCGCTTATTCATCATATGTGCGTTCATCCATCTTACAGGCGCGAAGGAATTGCAAGCCTTCTTGTTAAAAAAGCAGAAGATGCTTTGCGTGCAGAAGGAATTAACAAGATCTTTGGTCTTGTATTTAAAGATAACGAAGCTGCAAATGCTTTCTGGGAAAAACAGGGTTATACTTTAAGAACAAATTTAAATTACAGAAATAAAAGTTTAAATGATGAAGTTCCGCAGGGAGAATAAAAATATGGAATTAATTAAAAGAAATCAGATTAAGATTTTAAGTAATCCTGGAGTAGACTCTGCGCAACTTTTAAATCCAGAAAACAGCAAGTCTGAAAGAGTGACAATAACTAAGGTTACTGTTCAGGCTGGGAGTGAACAGCCGCGACATAAGCACGATACTTCTGAACAGATATGGATTGCAGTAAAGGGGAAAGGTACTCTTCTGCTTGCCGATGACGAAGAGGCAGACTTTGAAGAAGGTGATGTGGTTCGATTTGCTGATGGTGATATTCACGGTCTTAAAAATCAGAGTCAGAATGTTTTTGAGTATATTTCTGTTACTTCGCCGCCGATTAATTTTGCCTATGCGTATAAAGATAAAAAATGAAAGTTAAAAATATCTGTAAACATATCAAAAAAGACAGTATAAAGTTTGATGGAAAATTCTGTATAATCTTGCGCTGTGACAAAAGTCCGTTGGAGAGACCGTTCGGATTTTGGGGAAAGAAGAGGTTTTAAAATGAATTATAAGTTAGCGACGGAAGAAGATTTAGATGAGATTTGCTTGCTTGTAAAAGCCGCGATAGCCGAAATGGAACGAAATGAAATTCCTCAGTGGGACGAGATTTATCCTTCGCGCGAAGATTTTTTGAACGATATAAAGGCAGGCTGTCTTTTTGCTGGCGAACTTTGTGAAGGTGGTAAAAAGCGGATTGCTGTTATTTACGCATTGAACAAAGAGTGCGATGAAGAATATAAAAATGGCGACTGGAAGTATGACGGAGACTTTCGTGTAGTTCATCGGCTTTGCGTTCACCCTGATTTTCAGCGAAGAGGAATTGCGCGCGATACTTTGATTCACATCGAAAAGCAGGCAGCGGATTTTGGTGCAAAGAGTATTCGCCTTGATGTGTTCAGCTTAAATCCATTTTCGCTAAAGCTTTATGAGCACGCGGGCTACAGTAAAACTGGTGAAGCAAACTGGAGAAAAGGTTTGTTTTATTTAATGGAAAAAGGAATTTAAAAATGATAACAAAAAAGGAATTTAAAGATTCTCTGATTAATCTTGGTGTAAAAAAAGAAATGACTCTGGAAGTTCACTCGTCTTTGAGCTCTTTTGGAAATCTTGAAGGCGGGGCGATGACTGTCATTGATACTCTGAAAGAACTCGTGACTGACCAGGGAAGTATTTTTATGCCTGCTCTGAGGCTCAGTCCGGAGTTGCCGCTTACGCAAGAAGATAAAAAACTTGGTATTACTGTAAAAATTAAGGTTTTACCCCGTGAAGAAAAGCGGACTGCTATGGGACTTGTTGCGGATACATTCAGAGGTCTGGAAGACACGGTTTGCGGGAAAGATGTTATCTCTACAGCAGGCTGGGGTGCACATGCTGATGAGGCTGTGAAGGAAGGCCTTTTCTGGGCGATTCATAACGGCGGCAAGGCTCTGCTTCTTGGGGTGGATATTTACAAGCTTACGGCTATGCACTATATGGAAGAAATCACGCCCAAGGAGATTGGAGAGGTTTTTGCGCCGAGTGAAGAGGTCAATAAAATCTATCCGCCTGAGGAATGGTTTATAGAGTGCGGACATCCGCCGGTAAAGGCCTGGTGCAAGATTCAGGATATGGCTTATGAGCGCGGGCTGATTAAGGAAGCGATGATTGGTTCCTGCAAGGCTATGTTTTTTGATATTCTGGATGTGGTTTCAATTTACAGGGAAGAACTGGAACGCGACCCGTTCGGACTTTGGGGAATGAAGAAATGAAAATGATATTAGAAACAGAACGATTATTTTTGCGTGAGATGACGCTGGAAGATGTGGATACTCTTGCGCTTGTTTTGAGCGACCCGGAGTCTATGAGATTTTATCCGCATCCATTTTCGCACGAGGAAGTTGAAGACTGGATTAAGTGGAATCTTGATAACTATCAAAAATATGGATTTGGGCTCTGGGCTGTGTGTCTTAAAGAAAACGGCGAGATGATAGGAGACTGTGGAATTACGATGCAGCAGGTTGAAGATGATTTATTCCCGGAAATTGGATATCATTTGCGAAAGGAGTTTCGCGGTAAGGGATATGCAATAGAGGCGGCGAAGGCCTGCGGTGAATTTGCAAAAGCGCGTGGTATGAAAAAAATAATTTCGTATATGAAGTCTGACAATCTTCCTAGCCGACATGTTGCAGAGCGCAACGGAATGAAGTTTGTAAAAGTCTTTACGAAAACGGTAAAGGGAAAACTTGTTGAAGACGAAGTTCTTTATATGAAGGATTTGTAGAACAAAGATGAGAGAAAGCCACATAACAGAAATCACACAAAATAAAAAAGATTATCTTTCTCTTCTTTTACTTGCTGACGAGCAGGAAAATATGATTGACCTTTATCTTGAGCGCGGCAGGATGTTTGTTCTTGATGACAACGGCATAAAGGCTGAATGTGTCGTAACTGATGAAGGCGACGGAATTTTAGAAATCAAAAATATTGCAACTGTGCCGGACTCGCAGGGAAAGGGTTATGGTCGCGCCTTGATAGAATTTGTAGAAGAAAAATTTTGCCGCGAGTTTAAAACGCTTCAGGTGGGAACAGGCGACAGTCCTCTTACGATTCCTTTTTACGAAAAATGCGGATTTACACGACATCACGTAATCAAAGATTTTTTTACAAAAAACTATAATCATCCTATAATTGAATGTGGCGTGCAACTTAAAGATATGATAGTCTTGCAAAAGAGTCTTTGAAAAAAAATGGAGTTAAAATGAGCGAAGAATTTATTCAACTTGATATGCTGCATGAATCAGAATCAAGAATTAAAGAAATTACAGCGCTTTACAAAACTGCATTTGCAGGTGAGCCGTGGCACGATGACTGGAGTGACGAAGTTCAGCTTACAGAATATATAAAAGAAGTCTCGGGCGGGTATAATGCGATGAACTTTGGTCTTGTAGCAGACGGAAAGCTTGTAGCAGTTTCTCTTGGCCGTTTAAGTCACTGGTGGGAAGGTACAAATTATATCATCGAAGAATTTTGTGTGTCGAAAGATTTACAGGGACAGGGTGCTGGAACTCGTTTTATGAAAATGATTGAAGATGAAGTTCGAAAGCGTGATGTTGCAGGGGTTTTCCTTCAGACAGATAATGATAAACCTTCTTATAATTTTTATCAAAAGAACGGGTTTATAAATCTAAGTTCTCATGTAAGTATGTTTAAGAAAGTATAAAAATGAGCCACCAAACAGCCGCGCCTTTATATAGATGTTAAAGCGATTTTATTCTTCACAGTAAAGTGAATGAATCAAAAAATATTTCGGATTGTTTTCATCAATTAACAATGCAATCTGGTCGCCGACATTTAAGCCTCGGGTTTCTTTTGTGCGTGCAAGGGCGACGCCATGTTTATATTCTGTACCAGAATAATTATATGAAAATGTAACCTGCCCACGGTCGCCGTAAAACTGTGCATAAGTAACAGTTGCATTAATTAATACAGCGTTCTGGAAAATTGATTTTAATTTTATATATCTTAAAAGTGCCAAGATAATTCCAAGAGCAGCTATCACAATAGAGATTACTTCGTAAGAAAAATCCTCTCCCACGGAAATATTTAAAATAGATATATGCTTTTCAAATTTTAATCCAAAAAGCTTGTACAGAACAAGAAATACTATTCCGATTAATGCCATGCAGGTTGAAATTGCTAAAATAAAATCATTTTTAAGTGTTTTTTTAATTGAAAGTTTTTCCATGAAAATTCCTCCTAATAGAGGTGTCATATGTTGTTAGTTTAAGTTTATGTTTGGTGATGCAGAAACTGATTCATTCTGTGTATTTAGGTCATGTAAATCAATATCTGAAATCACTGTTATTCTACAATTTATTCAGAATATTCTCAACTAAATGGGATAATGTTTACTACGAATATGAAGTAGGGGTATTAGATGAAAAAGTCCCTGAGTTTTAATCCCATTGCATGAGCAATTTTAGTCAAAGTTTCAAGGGACGGAATAGTCTGCTTAGATTCTATGTAAAAGAGATGACTTCGCGAAATACCTGATTCTACAGAAAGCTTGAGAATGGAGATGTTTTTGTCTTTTCGAAATTTGCGAATTTTATTTATGACAGCTTCAACTTCTTTGTCCATATTTTTCTTGCTCTAAAAATAGAGTAGTGGTATACTAGAAATATAGAAACTCTAAATATAGAGTGTATCAGTACAACTATAATTATGTATAAGGGGCAGTTTATGATTTTTTTTGTTGTTTTATTATCGTTTTTTTTGATTGGTTGCAGACCTGCAAGTAATGGTGAAGAATCTGATAACGTTTCTAATCAACATATAACGCCAATTAGCAAAGAAACGGAAACAGAAACAACAGAAGAATTTGAAAATAATAATTTAGAAAATAATTTGGAGATCAACACAGAAATCAATTTATCAGAAATATCATCTGAAGAGTTATTTGATTTATTTTTGGATGGAAAGGTTTCTCCAATAAACACTTCTTTTGGAGATCCATATAATCTTATAGCGGAAGGGTTTTATGAAGAAAAAGTGTTGACCCCACATATCGAGGATGAAAAAATAAGATTAAAGTATGTTTATATTACAAGAGAATTGAATTTTGAACTTTTACCATCTGCTAAAGCATATTTTAAATTTTCTACGTATAAAATTTGGAGACCTGTCTTTTTAGCCGCAACGTTTGTTTCAGACAGCAGTAGTATCGATGTGACAACGACTAATTTATATCATTGGCAACATGCATTGGGAGATATTGATGGTACTGCAGGTTTTGCTGGTACTGTCGATATGGAAAAAGCGGGTGTATTGGGAAGATGGTATTCGTCAAAAGAAGAATTTGAGGAAGTGGAAAAAGGATCCCCAAATTATATAAAACAATGCGATTTTAATTTTGTATATAAAAAATGGGATTTTCCTGTAACACTTAATAAATATGAAAGTGGAGATAAAATATATTTACATATTTCTGTTCATCAAAAAGCAACTGAGCAGTTTATTAATGATATGTCAGAGAACAAAGTAAAGCCAAAAAAATATCGGGAATACCAAACCTATTATACAATTTCACAAGTTCATCCGGTTTATAGAAGCTATACGAATTTTTCAAGTCTTCCAGAAAGGAAAAAATTAGTGCTTTCAAGGTTAAAGGCAGTTCCAGAGCTATTTAATGTAACATTTGAATTTGACAAAAACTGGAAATAATCATGATTACGAATATAAAACAATTAATTATTGCACATGCTAAAGAAATAGGAACAAAATTTGACTCTAAAGGTTACGTTGCTTCTCCTGGTAAGAATTTGATTCTTAATTTCCCTAACTGGAATGTTATACAGGTAGAAATAAAAAATGGTAAAGGGAATGAATTAAAAACTTATAAAAAGAAACCTAAGTTTTGTGCAGTCCATTCTTCTTCCTGTTTATGTGTAAATAATTTTGCAAAAATAAAAGAACTTGGAGGAAAAATAAATTTTCTTAGTTTAGGAAGATTTGATAATATAAATTTTGAGGGTGCTGTTTCTACTGGAATAAGTACGCCAAATTTGGATGTCTTGCTTGAAAATGATGATATAATCTGTGGAGTTGAATCAAAGTTTACAGAGATTTATTCTTCGAAGTTGCCAGATACAAGAGGGAACCTTTCTAAATATAAAAAAAGAATTAACCAGTTAATAAATATTCCCGTTGGATTTGAAAAAACGATCTTGGATTTTTATATTCAAAAACCTAGAATGCACCTTGATGTTGCGCAATTAATAAAGCATTCGTTAGGACTTATAAACAGTGCAAAGAAAAAGGGGAAATATCCGGTTTTACTCTATATTTATTTCCAACCAAAAGAACCAACTGAACCAGATTTTCTGCATAAGAAAGAACTTGCAGAGTTTACAAAGCGAATCTCAAAGTTTATAGAATTTAAATCTATGTCTTATAGGGACTTTTGGAGTTATTATAAAGAGAATTCAAAATTAAAAGAAGTTGTAAAACTCAATATGCTACGGTATGAAATTTGAGTTTCAATTAATAGTAAATATTTACATCCTTACCGGGACACCCATTTTATTAAGGTCATTCTTTATTCCGCCGACGGTGTATTTTCCTGAGTGAACCATTGTAGCAATGAGTGCTGCATCTGCATTTGCTTTTGTTACAACATCTGCGATGTGTTCAACTGTTCCGCCACCGCCGGATGCAATTACAGGAACAGAGACATTGTCTGCAATCATTTTTGTAAGATTAAGTTCATAGCCTTCTTTTGTCCCGTCGGCGTCTATCGAGTTAAGAACGATTTCGCCGGCGCCGAGAGAGACCGCTTTTTTAGCCCAGGCGAGTGCATCAAGTTCTGTTGCGACTCGTCCGCCGTTTATGTATACGCGGTAACCGCTTGGCATATTTTCATCTTTTGCTGCATCCATTCCAAGAACGATGCACTGGTTTCCAAAAATGCGTGCGCCTTCTGTAATGAGTTCCGGTTTTTTTACCGCCTGGCTGTTCAAAGAAATCTTCTCGGCGCCGGCGAGGATTGTAGAACGGATGTCCTCAAT